>JAUVIB010000045.1 GCA_030592985.1 Calditrichaceae bacterium
CCGGTAAAGCGCTTTACGAACCGCAAAGCGGCAGGTGTTATGATGGAATTAACAGTGAAGATAAGATTAATTTAAACTCAGGCGCAGAGTCAACGATAGAAGCGCTATTGACGATTCTGGAAATTGAAAAGTACGTATTAACAAAACAAATTGTACATAACTATTATAGAAAAAATAAATAAAATCCTTATGAATAAACGATTCCAATTGAACAAAAAATGGACATTAAAACTTTTATCAAATAACGATATAGTTATTACCGATAAATTTAAAATTCCTAAAAAAGGCATTCCTGCAGCTGTGCCGGGTACAGTCCATACCGATTTATTCAATGCACAGCTAATCTCTGACCCCTTCTATTCAGATAATGAATTAGGGCTGCAATGGATAAGCGAATGCGATTGGAAATATGAAACCTATTTTGATTTTCCCGTAGATTTTAATCTGGAAGTAGAAACCAGCCTTGTTTGTGAGGGATTGGATACTATAGCGGAAATTGTGCTCAACGGGAAGGTTGTCGGATTCTCGAAAAACATGTTCGTCAAATACGATTTAATACTTGATGAAATACTGTGTCCTAAAGATAACCATTTACTAATAAAATTCCATTCCCCATTAAAATATGTACAGCATAACAAGTTCCCCCTCGAACAGTTCCCTTCAGCCCGTCATCCCGATCGCGTTTTTATCCGCAAATCTCAGTATTCATTCGGCTGGGATTGGGGGCCGGCCTATCCGACGATGGGTGTTTGGAAAGCGGTTTATTTAGAGCAGTCCGGCGCGGTAAAAATTGGATCTATTCGTTTCAATACTCTGAGCATTGAAAAGGGTACAGCAATAACAGAAGTTCTTATTCAGCTTAAATCTAAACCGCAAAGCGAAATTACTATAGAAGCTCAGCTATCAATTTCGGAACAATCCTTCACTAAACAATTTCAGGTCCAGGGTAATTCAGAGGTAAAAATCGATTTTGATATTCCACAAGCAAAATTATGGTGGCCGCAAGGATACGGACAACCTTATCTATATGATTTGGATGTAAAAGTTTTAGATGCGCATAAAAATGTCTTAGATCAAAATAGCCTAAAAATCGGCGTCCGAACCATTCAGTTGCAATTAGAAGATAATGGTAAGAATACATTTCGTTTTCTGGTGAATTCAAAACCGGTTTTTTTAAAAGGCGCTAACTGGATTCCAGTTGATTCGTTTATTCCCCGTGCCGATGATAACGTTTACAAGAAATTAATCCAATTGGCAAAAGAAGCCAACATGAATGTACTGCGCGTATGGGGTGGCGGTATTTATGAGAGCGATCTGTTCTATGATTTATGCGACCAATTGGGCATTTTAGTTTGGCAGGATTTTATGTTTGCCTGTGCTGCTTATCCCGATAATGAAGAATTTTTAAAAGATATTATAACGGAAGCAGAGCAAAATATACTGCGCTTGCAGCGCCATCCTTCCATCGCCATTTGGTGTGGTAATAACGAGAACGAATGGATTTGGTATCGCGATACAGGAAGTAAACCGGAGTGTATGACCGGCTATCACATTTTTCATCATTTGTTACCAGATATGTTAATAAGGTTGGATCCACGTCGTCCCTATTGGCCGTCAACGCCTTTTGGAAATGAAAATGATCCCAACAGCGTTGAAAGCGGAAACCGCCATGCTTGGGAAATATGGAGCTTCTGGTTGGATTATAAAAAAATAAAAAATGATAGAAGTCTGTTTGTCAGCGAATTTGGTTTCCAGGGGCCAGCTGATTACCATACCATGCGAAAAGCCATCCCGCAAAAAGAATTTTGGCCGCAGAGCCGTGTATTCGAATTCCATAACAAACAAGATGAAGGGCCGGAAAGACTGATTAAATTTTTAAGCCAGCATCTGCCGGTTGTAATGGAAACACAGGATTTTATCTATTTAACACAGCTCAATCAGGGTTTTGCACTTCAATCCTGCCTGGAACACTGGAGGTTGCGCTGGCCGGATACAACCGGAAGTATAATCTGGCAGTTAAATGATGTTTGGCCGGTAACCGGCTGGTCGTTAATTGATTCTAAGCTAAAAACAAAACTGGCTTACCATTTCACGGCACGGGCTTTTGCCGAACAATTGATTGCTTTCAAAAAAACCGGAGATAAAATCGATCTATTCTACCTGAACAGCGCTCCCGGTACATTCAAGGGCAGGTTGGAATTAAAAAAGTTAAGTATCAATGATGGAACTATTAGTAAAATCAATCTGGATGAATTTAAGAATGTACGTGCCTTCACAGAAGAAAAAGTTGTAATTACCAGTTTGGATAGCATCATGACTGAAGATAGTGTCTTTCTTGGTACTTTGTTTAATGAAAAAGATGAACTCATCAGTCGAAATTATTATTTACAGGGAGAATGGAAACATAAACGGTTTACACATTTTCAGAATGAGTTTACTATCAATTTAGTGGCAGGTGAGAACAGCTTGATAATCAGTACAGAGCAGGTAGCCTTTTTTGTGATGTTGCAGCATTCGCAATTACAGTTTTCGGATAATGGTTTTATTCTTTTACCGGGCGAGCGGAAAAAGCTGCAGATTTTTGGAGAGATTCTATGTAATTTTGATATGAGCGAAATCAAAATATTTTCCTTAAATCAATATCTAAAATAGGTATTCATGCTAATACTGAAAGCGGGAATTATTCATTTACAATTTCCTGATTCTAGGTTACAGGAAGAAATGTATTAAAAAATGTCTGAACGAAAAATAGCAATAAACGTCATTTCGACGAACGCAGTGAGTAGAAAATTACGTTTTTATTGGATTTAAAGATTTCTCGTCCAGCGGTTGCCGGACTTCGAAATGAGACTCTCGTGTTTTTTTTCAGACACTAAATAAATATCAATGATTTGAATTAAAGGAAAAGAAATAAATATAAGAGGATATAATGGGGTCGGTAAATATTGAAAATGTAAGCAAGGTTTACGGGGAAGATGTAAAGGTAAAGGCAGTAAACAACGCTTCATTACAAATCAAAGATAAAGAATTTTTAGTGCTTGTAGGGCCATCCGGCTGCGGTAAATCTACCCTTTTACGTATGATTGCCGGGTTAGAAGAAATCACCGAAGGCACAATTAGCATTGGTGAACGTGTAGTAAACAACGTTCCTCCAAAAGATCGAAACATAGCGATGGTCTTTCAAAATTATGCATTATATCCGCACATGACCGTTTATGATAATATGGCTTTTGGCCTAAAGCTGCGAAAATATCCCAAAGAAGAGATTAAATCACGCGTATCTGAAGCGGCTGAGTTATTGGACCTTGTTGAATATTTGGATAGAAAACCCAAAGCACTTTCTGGTGGGCAACGCCAGAGAGTAGCCGTGGGGCGAGCCATTGTACGCAAACCTGATGTTTTTCTTTTTGATGAGCCCCTCAGCAATCTAGATGCAAAATTACGGGTACAAATGCGTATCGAACTGACCAAGCTACACCAACGTCTGAGTGTCACTATAGTTTATGTAACCCACGACCAGGTAGAGGCGATGACTATGGGCGACCGTATTGTTATTATGAATAAGGGCGTTATACAGCAGGTAGATACGCCGCTGAACGTGTATAATCATCCGCTTAATCTTTTTGTAGCCGGATTTATAGGCAGTCCGTCCATGAACTTTTTTGAAGGTACCATCGAAAATGAAGTACATCTTAAATTTGTAACTGCGGATTTTGAATTGGATTTGACGGAAATATTTATACCCAGATTAAGTCCGTATAAAGACAAAAAAGTAAAAATGGGTATCCGGCCGGAACATTTGAAAATTACTCTACCTGCGGAAGTAAGCTCATCAAGTATTGAAGCTCGGATAGAAGTGGTTGAAATGATGGGTAATGAGTCTTATGTGTATCTGAAAAACGCACAGACTCACTTCACAGTACGCACAAATAAATTCACCAATTTACGAATTCACTCGACTGTTTATGTCATACCTGAGATTGCCAAATTGTATTTTTTTGATTCCGTTACCGGTAGGTTGATTTAAATGATTTATTATTAATCTTTATTGTTACAAGTTTTATTGGAATAAACTGAAAGAATTATTTCCGGAAATGGGTGAGAATGTTTAAAGATAGAGAATTTTAAGGAAATCAGATATTGAGGATAGCGATCCATTGACTATGAATATAGTGATAGAAAAGAGTAGATACTATCCACTTAATTCCTTTCGATTAACAAAAAAACATTTATTAACATTATTGTAATAAAAAAAACATAAAACGACTATTTTCATCCATAGATATTAAAAAATTTGTTGCCCCCCCAAAAAAACTATATATTGAGCAAAAGAAAAATAAGAATAATAACGCTCAATTTAAACTGGTTTTTTAGTGAAAATTTATACTTATTTCTGACACACAATGGCAAATATAGCACAATAGGGAAAAACCGCAGAAGCTAACCTTTTGTTTAAATTGAGACATTACGCTATAGGCGTTAAACACAAAACAAGTATTATTTTTTTAAAAAAAAGTGCAAAGCATTAAATATTTTCTTATCTTAAATATTCTATTGAAAACAACTCATTAAAAAATTTCATTTATAAATTATTTTGTTTCCTAATAACAAAAATACATAAGGAGCGTTTGATGAAGAAATTATTAGTTTTATTTTTAATTATGATGGTGTTATCATGCGGTAAAGAAGGGTCGGATTTCAAGCTTGAAAAAGGTACTGCACCTTACAATATTGCCAAAGAGTTGTCTGACAAACTACCTTTCTTAAATCCGGATTCAACAGTGGTAATTATATCGGCAAATGATTTTGATGTTACTTCAGCCGAAGTAATATCAAATATGTACTATCTTTTTGGAAGCCGATTGAAACAATTTGCAAATATCAGTCCCGCAGAATTAAAAATAACAATTATTAAGAATGCTGATGAATTGGCAAAAGAGAAAATTTTAAAGAAGAGGGCAACTGCAGCAAATTTTATTATTTCAGATAGTATGGTTGATAGTGTTTTAGATGCACAGTATAAACAAGTTGGCGGTAAAGACAAGTTTTTAGAATATATTCAAAGAGACAGTATACCCCTGGAAAATGTACGTAAAGATATTAAAGTAGGCTTGGGTATTAAAGAATATTTAGATGATCAACTAAAAGCGGAGATACAAGTTAGCGATGAAGAAATTAAGGAAGTTTATGCTAAAGATACGGTAGTGACAGTTCGCCATATCTTACTGCTGACCAATAATAAAAGTGGTGATGATAAACTTGCTGTAAAAAAGAAAATACAAAAATTGTTAAACAGAGCTAAGAAAGGTGAAGATTTTGCGAAATTGGCAATGAAATATAGTGAAGATCCCGGATCAAAAGAGCGGGGTGGACTATATGAAAAATTTCCAAAAGGACAAATGGTCAAACCATTTGAAAAGGCTGCTTTTAAAACGCCGGTGGGTGAGCTTAGCGATGTTATAGAGACAAGGTATGGCTATCATATACTTACAGTAATTGATCGTACAGTTGGAGCTAAAACTTTTGAGGAAGCAAAAGCCGAAATCAAGAAAAAGCTTGAAATGGAAAAATTCAGAAAAGCATATGCTAAATATATGGAGAAGCTTAAAGAGGAAGAAGGACTTGAACTTAACAAAGATGTTTAAATCGTTCTGATACTAACAGAGCAACAAAAAGGCGGTTTTAAAACCGCCTTTTTGTTATTTCCCCATAAATCTTTTTATTAAAATACCCGGCAGCATTACTCATCACCATTATTAATTGATTTGCGATATTCATGGGAACTTACGGAAAAATTTCGTAATTCTTTTTGCACCAAATTAAAAATTGAATCTTTTGTGAACGATCCGTCTTTATGGATTCTTCCACATTTTCGACTTGTTAATATTTCCATCCCTTCTTCAATCTTACTTACTGCCCAAATGTGGAACAGGTCTTTTTTAACCGCTTCAATTACTTCATCATTAAGCATAAGATGTTTGATGTTAGATTTTGGAATTATTACTCCCTGTTTACCGCTTAACCCCTTTGAATAGCATACCTTGTAGAATCCTTCTATTTTTTCATTAACACCGCCGATTGGTTGAATTTCCCCCTTTTGATTTACCGAGCCAGTTACTGCAATTCCTTGATCTATAGGAATATTTGATAATGATGATAGGAGCGCGTATAGTTCGGTGGATGAGGCACTATCACCATCAATTGTACCATAGTTTTGTTCAAAAGTTATAGATGCGGAAAAAGAAAGCGGCATAATTTTCCCAAATTTTTCTGAAAAAAATCCGCTTAAAACAAGTATCCCTTTATCATGGATTTTACCGCTCATTTTAGCTTCACGCTCAATATTTACAATACCTTTGGAGCCAATGTAAGTATTCACCGTGATTCGGGATGGTCTGCCGAAGCTGTAATCACCAACATCATAAACAGCTAATCCATTAATTTGTCCAACCGTATTTCCCTTCAAATCTATAAAGATTGAATTCTCAGTATAGGACTCATGAACTTTATCTTCAACAAGATTATGCCGGTATATTTTAGCATTTACAGCTGCAAGAACATCATCTTTGCCGACTGTTTTATGATGTTTTTTCTTTGCCCAGAAAGAGGATTCTCTGATAATTCTTACTACTTCGCCAAATTGTATTGATATTTTTTTCTGATTCTCCGTACATCGCATACTATATTCAAATATAGCAGCTACACCATTTTGATCAAAATGGGATAATCCTTCTTCATTTACAACCCGTGCGATAAATTGAATATATTGTTTTATTGTTTTTGGTGTCTCTTTTACTTCAAAATCAAAATCAGCACGAACTTTAAAAATTTTTCGAAATTCTTCATCATAATTATATAATAATCTGTAATGAGAAACATGACCGATTAAAATAACTTTAAGATTGATAGGAATACTTGCCGGTTTTAGGGATACCGATGACTGAAAACCAAAAATTTCGTTAATGTCTTCAATTTTTAATTGTTGTGAACGCAGCGTTCGTTTTAATGATTCATACGCAAAAGGATTTTTTAATAATTGCTGAGAATCGATAATAAGGTAGCCGCCATTAGCCTTAAGTAAGGCCCCTGCTTTAATCATTGTATAATCACTATAAATAAATCCCTGGTATACCTTTTTTTCTATTTGTCCGAAAAGATTACGGTAAGTCGGATTGGACTCATATATTACCGGCACTCCTTTTTGTCGTGAATTATCAACTAAAATATTAACCCGATATTTATCAAATTGTTCATGCTTTGCAGCAGGAAGTGATTCCTCCTCATCAGAAAAACCAAGGAAATTATCCACATTATGAGCGATATCAACAGCGGCTTCATTTAAATAGCTTAATACATCCGTTACTTGCTTATATTGTTTTATTAAGTGAATAAAATGGTTATCAATAATAAAAGTAGCTATTTTTTCTTTGATTAAATCAAGTTCTATCTGAAGAGAGCGATCCAAAAGTGTAAATTCTCGTAATACATCTTGTAGACGATTCTGAATTTTGGTTGTATCATGATTAATTTTTTCTTTCTCTTTTTTAGGTAGTTCCTGAAGTTTGTTAAGTTCAATCGGTTTAGCATCTTTTATGGGTATGGTGACAAAGCCCATATTAGTGCTTTTGATTCTAATATTTTTACTTCGAGCTTCATCCTCTAATTGGGAATATAGCTTTTGTTTCTTATCCTGGAAGGTGTTGCTAATTTCCGTCCGCTTATCAAGGTATTCCTTTGCTTCAAAGGTTTTATGCAATTCGCTTTTTAATGATGTAATCATTCGCTGCATATTCTGCTTAAACTGTTTAGCTTCACCTGCCGGAAGTTCCAGTGTAATCGGCTCATCCGGATTTAAAAAATTATAAACAAATACGCGGTCCGGCGGAACAGTCATTCCTTTGGCCTTTGCCTTAACTAAGTCGGATGTAATAGTAGTTCGGCCGCTTCCATGCGATCCTGTCACAAATAGATTATAGCCGTTATGATCCACATCAAGAGCAAATTGAATGGCTTCAACAGCACGCTCCTGGCCAATAATGGTGTTAAGTGGTTCAATATCTTTCGTTGTTTTAAAATCAAATTTGGAAAGGTCAAAACTTTTTCTTAATAATTTAATAGGAATTTTGCAGCGTTCATTCATAATAATTTCTCCTTAATTTATATAAGAAGGTCGTGCACTGTTAGAACATCAAGTAAGTAAATCATACCCCATGTAAAGGTTAAAATTAATAGAGTTGCTATGTGACTTTCCACCTTATTTTATTAATAAACTTTTCTTAATTTGTGAAAATTTACCTGTTGTTAATTTGTAATAATATATCCCAGATGGAAAACGAATTGCATTCCATGTTATTTTATGGAATCCTGCCTTTTGATGACTATTTATTAAAGTATAAACTTTTTGACCAAGAATATTGAAGATTGAAAGATTGACTTGTAAATATCTTGGTATATTATAAGTAATCACAGTACTATAATTAAATGGATTCGGATAATTCTGGTTTAGGTCAAACTTTAATGAGATATGATAGTCTGCCTCAACCGTTGTTAACGAATCAAACTCTAACGCACCCATATCTGGCGCTAAACCCAAATAGAGCGAATCAGATAAGTTAGTAATTGTATCTCCCTGCCAAATTAATAATGCTGTTCCTGCATCAATACAGGGTGAATTTTTTGATAGCGAATAATTAGTATTTGTTACATCTTTGAAAAAAGGGTTTGAGTTTAAATTACCATGTAGCCAGTTGATCTGGACATCTCCAATTGTTACGATAGAAGAATCTCCACCCTGAATAGTAGAATGAGATATTGTTACTGATTGCGTTTCAGCATCTGAAATAAATTGAAGATCATTAACAGCATTATCCCAGATAATGTTGTTGATAAATATTGGATTTGAATTACTAAAATAAAAAGATGAAGCAAACCAGTTTCCATAAAAATAAGTTGAGCCATTTTTAGTCATTGTAACTTGGTTTAACAAAGGATTTGAATGATAGCAATGGATACCTCCTGCATTATCTTCAAAAGAATTGGATGAATAATTGTCTGATATTACCGTTTTGTAAAGTTTTGGATTTGAGTAATTACAATATAACCCAATGCCATTATTTTTCTGAATGCATACATTTGCAAAACCCGGGTTTGAATGTGTACTGTTAACACCTGCACCGAAACTAGAATATCCGTTTTTAAGTATGACATTTTGGATATTTACGCCATCGGTATAATAGCAATTCATAACCCTGCTTTTTCCTTTGGCATCTAAAATTGCGTATTCGTTTTCATCACCTTTTAAAGTAGTATAGCTTCTGCAATTGATAGGAAAAAATTCATTATTGTTGGTTTTTGAATATATACCTTTTGAAAGATAGATATTTCTCGGGTTTAGACTATCGGCTATAATTTTTGTATAAGCCATATCGATTGTTCTTAAAGGATGGTTGTGCGATATACCTTCATTATTGTCATCTCCATTAGGCGATACATATAAATCTTCCTGAATTTGGGCTATTTTCCCGGTTTGAATAGTAAAGTTAAACTTATTTATGGGTGCTGCAAAATAACCATTTGGTAACTTTACTGTAAATGTATCAAGATATACTTCCTGTAAAGGACTATTTTTGTTAAATAAGTCTCTACCAATCCCAGCTTTGTTTAAATATATGTTACATAAATTTTGGGGATCGAAATTCACAATAGAACTGTCTGCTAAATATATTCCACCACCTGAGTTTGTAGTTTGATTCATAGCGATCTTCACATTTCCTAAGGCGATAACAGACCGGTGGCAACTCAAACCACCTCCAAAATTTTCTTTAATCAAAACATTTGTTAATCGACCCTTTGAATCTGATATTTGAATGCCTCTTGTCTGATTTTTAACTATAATTGCATTAGTAATGTTCAATAGAGAATTCGATTGAAAAGATAACCCTGAATGCTTATTTTCACTGATTTCTGTTTTGCTAATTTTTAAATTTGATTTATTAGAAATGATTCCTGAATTATTTCTTTTAATAATTGAGTTTTCGACTATCCCTTCGGAGTTATGAAGAATGATTCCTTCATCATGATTATCAGCAACATAAACATTATTTAAAGTTAAATAAGAATCACGTGCATTGATGCCATATTTTTGACATTCAATGATCTTGGCATCAGAAATTTTTAAATTTGAATTTTTTATATAGATGTTAAATAAATTTCCACCTGTGATGGTAACATTTTTAACATGACTTCCTTCACAATTGTTAAACCTCAATACATCGCTACTATCCTGCGCATCAATGATTGTTGTATTTTTTTCGGCACCGGATATAGAAATGTAATCTAATCCATAAAGGGGTAATCTTTCCTTATTAGATGAGGGATTGTAGGTCCCGTTAGCAAGATGAATTATTCCTGGTGAAAGACTGTCAGCATACATTATGCTTTGGGCATGGTCAATGGTTTGTAATGGATTGTTTATACTTATTCCCGAGTAGCTGTTATCTCCGGTAGGGGAAACATACAGATCACCTGTAACTTGTTTAAACCTGCCGGCTTGAAAATCAAAGGTAAAATTATTGAATGGATAAAGATGATACTTTGTCGGTTGAAGAACCGTAAATGAATCGACCAAAATATGCATAGTTGTTTCTGAATAAATGTCATTTCCATATGCCGCTTTATTTAGATAAATGTTGCAGAGGTTGTCTTTACTAAAGCTCAATTTCGAATTTTCACAATAGATACCACCACCATAATCATAATGATTATTTCCGGCAATATTTTCATGTATTGTCACATTCTGCAAATCAATATCAGAATTAATAGTATAAAGTCCGCCACCATCATTATTTGCGATATTCTTTTTAATATTAACATTATCGAGTAATAAATTGGATTCATAACAGTAAATACCTGCTGCATGTAAATCTGACTGGTTTCCTTCAATTGTTACATTTTCTAATACTGGTTGTCCACCACGTACATAAAATCCACCACCATAATATTTTGCTCTATTCTTACGTATTATTGAGTGGATGATTTGCGGGTTGCTGGAATCATCACAACGAATTCCTGCGCCTCTTTGTGCAATATTATTTTCGATTAAAACATTTTCAAGAATAGGATTACTATTTGCTATTATAAGCAAACCGCCTCCACCGACTGAATGACCGGATATTCCTTCAAGTTTCGAAATATTTCCACTAATAGTTACATTAGTTAATAATGGATTTGAATAGTAATTAATCAATATTCCTCCACCATTTCCTGCGGAATTTTGAGTAACTATAACATTTTTTAAATAAGGGTGAGATTCCACAATGAAAATACCGCCACCTGCTCCGCTATCTTTATTTCCATTACGAACAGTAAATCCACATAATACTGAGGTTGAGTCTTCTCCACTTGCGAACGTGACTACAGTTCCGTCATTATTTCCATCAATTATTGTTTGTGAAATATACGTTGTATCTTCAGAAAGAATGAAATAACTTCCAAGCAAGATATTCTTGCCACTAAAATTAATATTTTCATAATAAATCCCCGGGGCCACTAGTATTGTATCGCCTTTTATAGCAGCATTAATAGCTTCTTGAATAGTAGCCTGATCTGACGGGACATTGATTATGGAAGCCTTTATATCCAAAACTAAAAAGAAGTATACTAAGAATATATAGAAGTGTGTTAAGTGGAAGGTTTTCATTGTTTTTCCTGAATAATATGAAATATTGAATGATTCTGGATATATGAAAAATTTTCAACCTTGTTTTTTACACCTAAAATATGAAAATGTTTTGCAATTTTACATATTCAAACAAATATCTTAGTATATCGAGTATAGCAAAAAAATATAATGAACACAACTTTAAAACTAGTTAATTTACTATTCTTTATTTAATAAATTGAATTTCATTTTTCTTTTATATATATATATTTTTAGCCAAAAATCAATATATCTATAGAGTTAAAAAACTCTATTTCATCATTACGATCCATTAGACCAATAATTTTTAAATGATATAATAGAATGAAATATTCGAGATTTGTTTGAATGAGGATTATATTTGGTAAATCAGTATATTTTAATAAACCACAACCGAACAAAATAACAAGAATAGGAAAAAGATTATTCAATTTTCATTTCAAATAATGATAATAAATATACCATTTAAATGAACAGTGAAAAATGGAATGCAGGACAAAGTATAGCTCCATCAGATAAATGTGTTGGCAGTAAAGAAATTTATTGATTCTCGAACGATATTATTTGTATTATTCTTTGTATTTCATTAAATTCAGCGTCGTTTGAATAAAAATTGGAATGTAGAAGTGACAAGAACATTATTAAAATCAAAGATTCACCGTGCTACGGTAACAGGCGCCGATCTTAATTATGAAGGAAGTTTATCCATTGATGCTGATTTGATGGCCAAAGCAGATATAATTCCGTATGAAAAAATAGATGTCGTTAATATTAATACGGGAACCCGTTTTACTACCTATGCTATCGAAGGGAAGTCCGGCGAAATATGTCTTAACGGCGGCGCTGCAAGACTAGGACATCGTGGAGATTTAGTTATTATTCTTTCCTATGTCAATTTAAATGAAGATGAAATTGCCGGATTTGTACCGAAAACTCTTTTAGTAGACGAAAAAAATAGAATATAAAATCAGAAAAACAGGTAGTACTAACACTTCATGCCGGACAAAACCTCTTTTACTTTAAAGCATTATATTAATATCTTATCCCGCTTTTTTATAACCCTTGTTGACCGGGCAAAAATGACCGAACATGGCTTTGTGTTGATAATAGCCGTGATTATTGGGCTCTTTGGCGGATATGGCGCAGTCTTTATTCAATTTGTGATAAAAGAGTTTCACCAAATACTATGGCAGGGCGATCTTGGGCTTGAATCTATCCTAAATGTATCCTGGTATTGGAAAATAATTGTTCCCACAATTGGAGGGATTGTTGTAGGGCTTGTAATCCGATTCTGGTCTGCTGAAGCTAAAGGCCATGGTGTGCCGGAAGTTATGGAAGCCATCGCTCTTAGAAATGGTGTAATCCGGCCTCGTGTTGTCTTCGCAAAATTGTTTGCTTCTGCCTTTTATATTGCATCCGGTGGATCAGTAGGCCGTGAAGGGCCCGTTATCCAAATTGGTTCAGCTATCGGCTCCACATTGGGTCAGTTTTTTAAGGTAAATCCCAGAAGAATGCGTGTTTTTGTTGCTTGCGGCGCTGCCTCCGGAATTGCCGCTGCATTTAACGCACCGATTGCCGGCGCTTTGTTTGCCGTGGAGATCATCCTTGGTGATTTTGCTGTCGCTCAATTTAGTCCGATCGTTATATCTTCTGTAACAGCAACCGTTGTATCGCGTCATTTTTTGGGAAATTTCCCTGCATTCGTTGTCCCCTCCTACGAACTTATCTCACCTTTAGAATTTGGGAATTATATTATTCTTGGATTTTTAGCGGGAATAACAGCAGTTTTTTTTATTAAAGTGTTATATTATTCAGAAGATTTCTTCGATA
>JAUVIB010000105.1 GCA_030592985.1 Calditrichaceae bacterium
ACATTCTGTGCCGTATTATCGGTAACTTTTTTTATTTTAATTTTATTATTATCATTAGCTTTTACGATTGAATCCATCAGACTGGTGGTTGTGACGCCGTAAGGAACGTCTGAAATGGCCAGCGTTTTTTTGTCCCGTATTTCTATATGGGCGCGAAGACGAATTTTGCCGCCGCGAATCCCCTCATTATAATTAGTAAAATCAGCCATGCCTCCGTTAGGAAAATCCGGTAAGACTGAAGTTGTTCGCCCTTGCAGAATATCAATGGAAGCGTCGACTAATTCATTAAAATTATGGGGCATAATCTTGGTTGCCAAACCGACAGCGATACCCTCGGCTCCCTGAGCGAGCGCTAAGGGAAATTTCATGGGCAGATGAACCGGTTCGTTTTTCCTGCCGTCATAGGAATGCTGCCATTGAGTCGTTTGCGGATTAAAGGCGACTTCAAGGGCAAATTTAGAAAGCCGCGCTTCAATATAGCGTGATGCGGCAGCTCTATCACCGGTACGTACATCGCCCCAATTCCCCTGTGTTTCGATAAGCAGATCTTTTTGTCCCAGGTTAACGATCGCTTCGCCGATAGCGGAGTCGCCGTGAGGATGATACTGCATGGTATTACCGATAATATTGGCAACTTTATTAAATCGCCCGTCATCTATCTGTTTCATGGCATGCAAGATGCGCCGTTGAACCGGTTTCAAGCCGTCATACAGCGCCGGAATAGCACGTTCTAAAATAACATAGGAAGCGTATTCAATAAACCAGTTTTTATACATTCCCTTTACATGTATGGTCTCTTTTATGTCGCTCTGTTCTTCCTGTTGATCTTTTATTTCAGTCTCACTCAATTCTTTTATCCTTTATGGTGTAAATAAAATTGAAGATTTATAATCAGCATTTAATAGTTAGAAGGTGGAATTACTAAAAGTTCATTTCCTAAGGCTTACTAAAAAAATCTGATACTATTTGTCGACGCTTGAATGATTTATTCCTTACTGCTCTTTATTTTTTTAAAAAACTAATTTACTATTTATTTGTCAATTCTTCAAAAAAAGCTGGATAAAATTTTGTATGAATTTTTCATGACAAAATAAGAAAACCAGGTAAAATATCACTTATCCATTGACATATTTGATTTTATTGCATAGATTTTAATCAGCATTAATTGCCAATTTTGGTTAAAATTTTATAAACATCAGGATTTGGAAATTAGATTCTATTCTAATTCATTTCCACTAATTCCAGTTATTAGCGCTACAAAGGAGGTTGTATGGAAATTAATTTTGAGTGTAAAAAATGCAGCGACACATTTAACTCTGACATTGGCGCCGTAAAAATCAATGAGAAAACATTTCGGCCAGAGTTTGAAAAGCCAATTATATGCCCAAAATGTGGAGTTCGTACCATTGATGAAGTTTTTCTGACAGAGTTAGGTCAATCTCAAATGACTGAAGCTACGATGAACATTTAAATTAAACTAACAAGGCAATAACGGACATTAACACTACCAAGATTTGGAAAATGGCAAAAGTTAAAAAGAAACTAACAACTGCACAAAAGCGAGCTCGAAAAGCTGCTAAGGCTGAGCGTCAAAAGAAATATGAGTGGATATTCATAAATGGCAAGCAAGTTAGGGTAAAGCGACGCCCTGCAATTGATGGTATGGATGCGGATGAAGTTATTAAAAAAAATGCTGACTCCATTTGGCTGCATCAGAATGAAATGTGGGAGTACATCGAAACTGATGAAGATCAAGCGTCTATCGAAGAAGATAAAGACGAAATACCAATTTAAATGTTCAAGTTTTGCAACGACGCCCATGTTTACAAGATAATTTATCACTAACAGTGCAAAAAACGCGCCCCAGGTTTATTGCTACGTTGTGTCTAATTATTTAATCAAGGAGAAAGAATGAGACAATCTAAAAAGGTGATTTTGACTTTTCTAATCATGGTATTTTTTGCACATCTATCTTATGCAGACTCTAACTTTGTTTTTAGTGTTAACTCAAATCCAGCGGTTAGCGTTGGTTTAAAAATGCAAAAGGTTGTATTATTTTTAGGTTCTGATTTTAATTATTATTCACATAAAAGTACGTATAAAATTTTAAATGAAATAAGGGAAGATGAATATTCTGTATTTTCTTTAAAACCCGGATTCGGAATCAAGTATTATTTATATGAAAGTGGATTTTCACCTTTTATATCAGGAGTAATTATAAAAGAATTTCCTGTTTCAGTTGATGTTAAAGGAGATACATATACAAAAGATGAGATTGCGGATAGGTATGATGATATATCTTACAGAATTAGCGGCGGCGGCGATTTTTCAATAAAAGAATATCTGTTTATAGGATTTGAATTGGGGATTAGTATTTTCTCCAATTCATCAAAGTCAGAATTCTTCGAAAGTGAATCAAGTCATATATTGACTTATTCAAGTGTAACGTTGACTTATATGTTTAATTAATCCATTTTAATTGGAACTTTCAAGATAACTTTTAGGAAAGCGCTGAGATGAGGGATAATAAATTTATTTTTATATATTTTTTCTCAACCTGGAAAAAAGATGCTTCTATTTTATCTGTAGACGATGTAAACAACACATTGGATGTAAATAATGGCCATGTAAATATTCAGGATTTGATATAATGATAATAATTGTTTCCGGATTACCACGATCCGGCACCTCTATGCTTATGCAGATGTTGAAAAATGGTGGAATGGAAATATTATGTGATAAAGTCAGGCAGGCGGATGAAGAAAATCCCAAAGGATATTGGGAATATGAAAAAGTAAAAACGCTTGCCAATGAAAATAGCTGGCTAATTAGTGAAAAAGGCAAAGGAGTGAAAATTATCGCTCAGTTATTAAAGTATATTCCATCAGGACCGGATTATAAAGTAATTTTTATGGAGCGTAATCTGGAGGAAATCCTTTGGTCACAGGAAAAAATGCTAAATAAAATGAATAGAAAAGATACTACAGATCAATCCATTTTAAAAGCTGGTTTCTCCCGCCAGCTTGAAGAGGTTAAGTCTTGGCTGCGAAATTCAGGGAATATAGAGACACTGTATCTGAGTTATGCTGATGTTATTGAAAATCCAACTCAGGCAGCTGAACAGGTAAATCAATTTCTAAATTATTCTTTAAATATCACTAAGATGACGGCAAGTGTTGACCCTGCGCTTTACAGGCAGAAAAAATAATCTTCTAAACCAGGTTTCACAGCGAAAGATATTTCGATTTGATGTTTACAATTAACGGATTTTTTTTACCTCATTGAATACTATTCATCCTGAAGCGCTTTGAAAACCCATTTATCGCTGAGAATATAGTTTGAAATCATACCGACAAAAATGCCTGCAAAATTACTAATCAGGTAGTTTAAGTCGAATAAATATAAGAGAAGGAGCAGAACACCGTAATTAATCAGTGCGCCGAGCGAGGTAGAAATATAGTATTTCCATAAACGGTGGAAATAGGAATAGCGAAAACTCTCCCGCCGTTCTTTCCACGTAAAAATATTATTCCATGTAAAATTATTGAAGACAGCTACGGCAATAGCAACAGGTGAGGCGACTGTTACCGATACAGCAAACAGTTCGTGCAATATCCATAAAACAGCGCTGTTAACAATTATTCCCGAAGAACCGACCAAACCGAATTTAATCAGCGTTATCAGTTTTTCTTTATTTTTGAATTCCGGCATAATCTTTTGCCAAATAGCAATAGATGGTGCGCACCGCTATTTTGTCCCCAAATTTATAGTGAAAGGTTTTGATAAGCGTAACATCTTTAAAATAGGATTTCACAAATTTTAAATCATCATCGTATTCTCTGCGGTCCGTAAAAACATAAAGAGCATTTTTTCCTTTGAGTGAATCGGGTGTGCCCCAAACATCGAATTGCAGCGCGGGTTGTTCATAAATATTCTGAGCATAAGTATCCTGTTGATCGGGCAGATAAAATTTTAAGAGTGAAGCGCTTTTATAAGAATTGGCAAAAATGAAACAATTTTTTCTACCGCCATGTTCCTGCTGAATTTGGTAAATTTTGTGAGATGCGTTTTCCCAACCGCTCCAGGTATTTCCTTCCCCGATTGGAATATTGGGAATGAATTGTAGAAGATAAATGGTAAGAATCAGAAAAAGAGAAAATGCTCCCGAATATCTTATTATTTTACGCTTAAAATCAATTTTTTCCGGAAATAAAAGTACAGCGGCAATCAGCCAGCCCGTATATCCGGGTAATAGCCAGTTTATTTTGACAAGAGATTTTAGGCTGATAAAAATGAAACCGCCAATCAGAAAGAAACCGGTTAGATAAAAGTATCTCACCGTAGAATTAGTATTGCGGATAGGGGCCATTTTATAGGTTAAATAAAAAAATACGCCAAAAATCAAGGGTGTTAACAGTCCCAATTGGCTTCCGGTTAACTGCAATAAATAATCAATGGTAAACGGGCGGACGTCCGCGGCCCGATGGCTGAATTGAAAAGCAAAAGAACCCCAATTATTCTGCATATTCCATAGAACAACAGGAAAAAATACCACTGCAGCAGTAATAACCGCTAAATAAGGATAGGGTGTTTTTAGCCAATAGCGCTGTTTTTTTGAGATTAGTAAAAAAGCGAAAAATCCCGGCAGCAGGGCGATACCGGTATATTTACTTAATAGTGAAAAACCGAGAGCAATTCCGCCATATATCCAATAGCGTTTCTTTTCGCTTATAAAAACTTCAAGAATAAAAAATATTGTTAAGAGCCAAAAGAAAATCAGCGGATTATCCGGTACCATTAAAACACTGTACATGTGGCTAAAAACCGTCAGGTTGTAGAGAATAACAGCTTTCCAGGCTAATGTTTCGTCTCTGTTTTCGAGAAGTAACTGAGCGCGTTGAACAGTAATATAAAGTATAACATTGGTTAGAAATCCCCAGAAAACCGCCATAAATTTAACGCCGAAAGTATTAGAACCGAATAGAGTACTTCCGAAGCAAATAGACCAGGCCGTCATGGGTGGATGATCAAAATAAGAGAGGGCCGGATTTTGTGAATAATACCAGTAATATGCTTCCTGAGGAGTTACGGGTAAAAAATAAATTAGAATTAAACGGAGCAAAGTTAATGCGCCGATAAAATACCAGAAATTTTTCGGGATATTCTTTAACATATTTTAATATCCATAATAACTTGTCTCTTTGCTTCGTAGATAGTTGTTTTGACCGGTCAATTTTAATTAAAAAATAATCGCATACTCTAAATTGAAAATTTAATATATAAATATAGATAAAAACAAGCAAAAAATATAAAGTGTGGATTTAACTAATAAGTATAATACTGCCTGCATTAAGCGTTTTATTCAACATCCAAGCCTAATGTCAACTTTAATATATACTTGATTGCATCGAAATAATTAATTAATCTATCAATAAACTATATAACAACGGAAATAAAATGATTTCAAATAAACAAATCAATAATCTGGCAAATTCAATTGCAGAAAAATTTAATACGCAGAAGATATTTCTTTTTGGCTCCTATGCTAATGGTATGCCTACTCCTAATAGCGATTTAGATATTTGTGTGATTACTGATTTCAAAGGTAAAAGAAAAATCGAATTAATTAGAGAAATTCGAAGAGAAATTAACAAATATTTTCATGAGTCCCTGGATATTCTTTTATATGAAGAAAATGAATTTAATGAAAGAGCAATAATAAAAAATACACTTGAGAATAATATTCTAAAAAATGGGATCGTGATACATGGATAAACAAAATATCGTAAATGAATGGTTAAATATTGCAGAGATGGATATGGCGTCTGCAATTTTTCTTAAAGATATGCATCCAGTCCCGGTTGAAATAATTTGTTATCATTGCAGCAATCTGCAGAAAAGTATATTAAAGGATATTTAGCCTTTAAAGAAGCTGATGTATTGAAAACTCACGATTTGCTTATCCTAAATAACATATGTCGAAAATATAATGAAGACTTTTTTACAATTAACGAAGAATGTCTTCGTTTAACTGACTATGGTGTAAATATACGATATCCTTATCCAATGGATTTGAATAAATCAGATATGGAAATTGCCATAAATGATTCGCAAAAAATAAAAAACTTCGTACTTTCTAAGATAAAATAACTAACATACCAGTTTAAAACAATAACAGAAAATCCATCGCCGTTTAACCACAGTAGATACGAGCACGTGTCCAGATTTCCCGCGTGTAAATTTAATCGATATATAGTTATAAATTGTGATAATAATTAGCTGTTTTTCTCGTGCTGTTGCTATACGACGTAATCTTTCCATTAATTTGGAGAGGATAGACGGGAATGTGTTGCAAAAACAGATTAGCCGATGTCTTAAACAATATATTCTCTACACATCACATGTCTTAATACAACAAAATATTCAGCAAAATAATGCCGTTAAAATAGTCGGGATTATATTTTAATACAGCCATATTTTTTTTCTTATTTCACCTTTAATCCGTATCTTAATAAAATAAAATCACAAGATTACAGCGTATATATTAGCTGCGCTTATGCATCTTACGATGATTGGTTCATATTACAATTAATTCACATGTACTTATAGCGGTGGAAAATCGTTCATCATATAAATATGATTTAAAATTATTATGGCAATAGTTACACTTCAAAATATAAGTATCGCCTTTGGCGGTGAAAAAATATTAGATGATCTTAATTTACGGATTGAGAAAAGCCAGCGTATCTGCCTTTTGGGAAGAAACGGCGCGGGAAAATCTACAATGATGAAAATCATCAGTGGAGAGCTTCTTCCTGACGGTGGAACCGTCCAAAAAGACATGAGTACCAAAATCTCATATTTTTCACAGCAGATTATAGAAAATCTGCCGGGTTCTGTTTTTTCGGTTATTGCCAGAGGATTGGGGAAACGAGGTGACTTACTTTTAAAATATCATAAGGAAGATATCCGGATTTCTCAACTTGACGCACCTGACCTTAGTCATTTAAATAATTTACATGCGGAAATGGATACTTATAATGTGTGGTCCGCTTATGAGGAGATTGAAAAGATTACCTCTCGGATGAGTATTAAGCCCGATTGGGATTACCGGCAGCTTTCCGGCGGGCAAAAACGCCGTGTTCTTTTGGCATCTGCTCTGGTTTCCGAGCCCGATCTGCTTCTTTTGGATGAACCGACCAATCATATGGATATAGAAACCATTTCATGGTTAGAAGAGTATCTGCTGCGCTTTGGCGTTACCTTGCTTTTTGTAACCCATGATAGAATGCTGTTGAAAAATCTGGCAACCCGAATCATTGAATTAGACAGGGGGAAATTATTTGACTGGGCTTGTGATTATGAAACATTTTTGAAAAGGAAGCAGGCTGTTCTGGAAGCAGAAGGGAAAGAGTGGGCAAATTTCGACAAGAAAATGGCTCAGGAAGAGATATGGATAAGGCGGGGAATCAAGGCACGGCGAACCAGGAATGAAGGCAGAGTGCGGGCATTATTAAAGATGCGGGAAGAGAGACGGAACCGTCGGCAAAGGGAGGGCATGGTTTCCATGAATCTTGCTGATGCGCAATTATCAGGAAAGCTGGTAATGGAGGTAAAGAATCTGTCTTACTCCTATGATGCTAAACCGTTAATTAAAGATTTTAATGTATTAATAACCCGAGGGGATAAGATCGGGATTATCGGACCGAATGGTTGTGGAAAAACAACATTAATGAGTCTGTTGTTGGGTAAACTCAGTCCTGATAGCGGTTTGGTCAGGCAGGGGAATAATGTCCAATTGGCTTATTTTGATCAACTCAGAGAACAGCTCGATGAGGAAAAAACAGTCTGGGAAAATGTTCTGCCCAATGGGAATATGGTGAGCGTCAACGGAGGCGTTAAACACATAATAAGTTACCTTCAGGATTTTCTGTTTACGCCGGAAAGGGCGAAAAGTCCTGTAAGTCAATTATCAGGCGGGGAACGAAATCGCCTGCTTCTGGCAAAACTTTTTACACAGCCGGCAAATCTGCTGGTTTTTGATGAGCCAACCAATGATCTTGATGCGGAAACATTGGAGTTGCTGGAAGAATTACTAGTGAACTTTAAAGGTACCGTACTATTGATTTCCCATGATCGAATGTTCTTGAATAATGTTGTCACCAGTATCCTCGTTTTTTCGGATAATGGAAAGGTGAAAGAATATATTGGTGGGTATGATGATTGGGCAGTATTTACAATAAAACAGAGTCCCAAAGAAAATGCAGCGCCGAAAATCGATAAAAAGAGACTCTATAAAGAGGAAAAACGGTCAAAACAGAAGAGAAAAATCTCTTTTAAAGAAAAGCAAGAATTAAAGGAACTGCCCTCCTTAATTGAATCTCTGGAAAAAGAGCAGAGTGAAATTTACCAAAAAATGGCTGATCCTGATTTTTACCGCAATAAAGATAATGCCGTAATTTTAAAAGAACGGTTGGATGAGATAGAAAAACAACTCCCTGAACTTTATGAACGCTGGGAATATCTTGAGTCAATTAATACGCTGTGATGGGCCAGGCTAAATTTTGGATTTTGTAAATATTAAGCATGAAACGAATAGAAAAAGATATAAACGCAGAGACCGCAGAGTTCGCAGAGAAAAAAATAAATCATATAATCTCTGCTTGTTTTGCATCTTTTTCGTTTTCTGTGCTAAATTTTAAAGTAGATAGTTGAAAATTTAGAACTATCTAATAATTGATTAACTAAAACAGTTTATTGTCATCTTCTCCCCAAATGCACATATTACGGATAATTAGCGAAATGATTTTTATTTATAATGTCTTTACCTTAAATTCCACTGAAATAATAATTTCTATAACAAAAACTGTATGAAAGGAATTGTGATGAAAACTGTGAAAATGATTTTTTTGTCGATTTTTGCATTAATGATTCTTGGTGGATGCTCATTCTCCGGCGGACCTGCAACAGATATTAAATTATCGACTTTATTCAGTGATAATATGGTTTTACAGCGGGATATTTCTTTACCTGTTTGGGGTACGGCAAATCCGGGAGGTGAACTGCAGATTAAGATTAACGGACAGCTTAAGAAGGCGACTACCGAAAA
>JAUVIB010000204.1 GCA_030592985.1 Calditrichaceae bacterium
CATAGGAAATTAGATGGCGCTGTCTTGGTAGAATCCTTTAAGAAAAATAATAATGATGCCATTTTAATCAAAAATTCACAGAAAGCGTTTGATTATGCAAAAACTCAACTTAAAGATGAGGATACTTTACTTGTAATAGGGAGTCACTATCTTATTGGAGCGTTATTTACAAAATTTGAAAATAAATAATATTTTTATTGACATCATTTTTTTAGAAAGTTATATTACGTTAAATATTATTTTAATTCCCTGTTAGGTCATACCTAAAAAAATCATGTCCGTGAAAACAATTTAATCATATAATCTATTTACACACGTTAGAGGTTTTATTTATGTTAGTTATTGAAGATTTACAAACCAAGAAAATTACCGAATTAAATAAGATTGCCAAAGAGATGAAAATCGGTGGTCTTACGGGCCTTAAAAAGTCGGAATTAATTTTAAAAATACTAGAGAGCCAAACAGAGCAGGAAGGATTGATATTTTCAAAAGGAGTTTTGGAAATATTGCCTGATGGCTACGGTTTTCTCCGTTCTCATAACTATAATTATCTGCCGGGCCCGGATGATATTTATATTTCTCCGTCCCAAATCAAACGCTTCGGTTTGAGAACAGGTGATACCGTAACGGGGCAAATTCGCCCGCCCAAAGATAATGAGCGGTTTTTTGCGCTATTACGAGTAGAAGCAGTTAATGGGGAAGGTCCCGAAAAAGCGCGTGAGCGGGATCTCTTTGACACCTTAACCCCGCTCTATCCTGAAGAAAAATTTGTCTTAGAAACAAATCGTAAAGATTATTCCATGCGGATTATGGATTTGCTAACACCTATTGGCAAAGGACAGCGCGGACTCATTGTGGCACAGCCGCGAACTGGTAAAACCATCTTATTACAGAAGATCGCTAATTCTATTGTAAAAAACCAACCGGATGTTGAGCTGATTGTATTACTGATTGACGAACGTCCTGAAGAGGTAACCGATATGGAGCGTAATGTTAATGCTGAGGTAATCAGTTCGACTTTTGATGAGCCGCCGGAACGCCATGTGCAAGTGGCAGACATGGTTTTAGAAAAAGCTAAACGCCTTGTGGAATATAAAAAAGATGTTGTAATTTTATTGGACAGTATTACCCGCCTCGGCAGAGCGAACAATCAGGTTGTACCTCATAGCGGAAAAATTTTATCGGGTGGTGTAGACTCAAATGCCTTACAGAAACCAAAACGCTTTTTTGGTTCAGCGCGTAATATAGAAGAAGGAGGCAGCCTCACAATTATTGCCACGGCTTTAATCGATACCGGATCAAGAATGGATGAAGTTATCTTTGAAGAATTTAAAGGAACCGGTAATATGGAACTTGTATTAGACAGACGCTTATCGGATCGCCGAATCTTTCCATCTATTGATATTAACCGATCCGGAACTCGTAAGGAAGAATTATTACTTTCCCGGGAAGAGCTGTCACGGATATGGATTTTGCGTAAGTTGCTTAACGAAATGAATATAGTTGAAGGAATGGAATTCTTATTAGATAAGATGAGTGAAACAAAGAATAATAAAGATTTCTTTCGTTCAATGAATTCATAAATTTTTCTTGCATAAAAGATAAAAAAGTTATATATTTAGCAGTTGATTTTAAATATTCAAGGAGTTCGATAGATGAAAAAAGGTATTCATCCTAACTATAAATTGGGAACAATTTCCTGTGCTTGCGGAAGCAAATTTCAAACACATACGGTAGTCGGTGATATGAAAGTTGAAATTTGTTCAAAATGCCATCCATTTTTTACAGGTAAACAAAAATTGGTTGATACAGCAGGGCGGGTTGAGAAATTCCGCAAGAAATACAACCGATAGAATAATTAAAAAAGTTTTAAGAGCTATTTCTAAAAACGGGATGAGAAAAAATCATTCCGTTTTTTTTATCTAATTGGTATTTAGTTTAAGCTATTATATGTATTCTTTGAGAGAGAAGATTTTTATAATGAAAAATGAGATAGAAGAAAAAATAATGCCGGTAGGCGGCCAGGCGGTCATTGAAGGTGTTATGATGCGCTCACCAAAACGGATTGCTACTGCCATCCGTAGGGCAAATGGCACAATTGAAGTAAAAGTACAGGAATTTCAATCATTAATACAGAGAAAAAAGCATCTTAATATTCCAATTATCCGTGGTGCGATTACATTAATTGAAGTAATGATTATGGGAATTAAAACATTACAATGGTCTGCGGATAAGGCCATGGAAGATATTGAAGAAGAAGAAAACAAGAAAAAAGAAAAACCGAAAACCAAAAATAGTAAAAAAGGAATGTCCACACTTGGGGCCGTGTTTTCTGTGTCTATTGCACTGCTTGTCGGGATCGGTGTTTTTTTTGTACTTCCACTTTATTTAACCACGGTTGTTTTTAATATTGAAAAACAGGCATTATTGTTTAATTTAGTTGCCGGAGCATTTAGAATAACACTTTTTCTTTCTTACTTGATGGGTATCTCTTTTATGAAGGATGTAAAGCGCCTTTTCCAATATCATGGGGCTGAACACAAAACAATTTATAACTTTGAAGAAAAAAAGCTGCTCTCCCCGTCAAATGCTCAAAAATATACTACCTTACATCCACGGTGTGGAACGAGTTTCTTGATGATCGTTATGTTGGTCAGTTTAATTTTCTTTGCATTTCTGGATACTTTAATAATGTTATGGATCGGAAAAATGTCTCTTCTTATTCGCTTAGTTACCCATATTCCTCTTATTCCGGTTGTGGGCGGTATAAGTTATGAAGCCTTAAAAGCATCATCAGGCAGGATAGATAATCCGGTTGTTCGCGCCTTAATTGCACCGGGGCTCTGGCTGCAGTTGATTACTACTAAAAAGCCGGATGATAAGCAATTAGAAGTGGCTATTGTGGCCTTAAAAACAGCCCTTGGTGAGGAGTATGAAAGTGAATTAGTAGATGCTCCCGTGATTGAATCAGAGGTTATCTTAGCAAAAGCATAGGAGAGTTAGATTGTGAAAGATAAGATTCTGAATCTTAGTAATCGATTGAACGAGCTAAATGAAAAACTATCTGATCCGGATATTCATCGGGATAAAAAAAAATATCAAGCGCTGGCTCGTGAACACAATGAACTCACAAAAATTTTAGAGATCGGTGAACCTTATCTCAAAGTATTTAATGATTACGAAGGTAATAATGCCATTATTGAAGAGGAACAAGATGATGAACTTGTTGAGATGGCACGAGAAGAGATTGCCGGAATGGAAGCGTCTCTAAAAAAATATGAAGAACAGCTAAAATTACTACTTTTACCGAAAAACCCTGATGATCATAAAAATGTTATTGTAGAAATCCGAGCCGGTGCCGGTGGTGATGAGGCTGCAATTTTTGCAGGAAACCTGTACCGTATGTATACACATTATTGTGAAGATAAAAAATTTAAATCTGAAATTATGAACTCCAACCCTTCTGAACGTGGTGGTTTTAAAGAAATTATATTTTTAGTGGAAGGGACAGATGTCTATGCCTCTCTTAAACATGAAAGCGGCGTTCATCGTGTTCAGCGTGTTCCCGATACTGAGACACAGGGGCGTGTTCATACGTCTGCCGTATCGGTTGTTGTCTTACCAGAAGCTGAAGAAGTAGACATAAAAATAGATCCTAACGAGATAAAAATTGATGTTTATCGATCAAGCGGCCCGGGAGGGCAGAGTGTTAATACCACAGATTCCGCTGTTCGAATTACTCATATACCCACCGGTACGGTAGTTACTTGCCAGGACGAAAAATCACAGTTAAAAAATAAAACAAAAGCCTTAAAAGTCCTTAGATCACGTGTTCTTGATAAAGCAGTAAGTGAGCAAAATAAAACGGTAGCTGAAAAAAGAAAGCTCATGGTGGGCAGCGGTGACCGCAGCGCTAAAATCCGCACCTATAATTTCCCCCAGGGCAGAGTAACCGATCATCGTATAGGCTTGACCCTTTATAAATTAGACCGCATTATTGAGGGTGAAATTGATGAACTGATAGAAGCATTGCAGCTTGCAGAGCGCCAACAACAATTAGAGGAAGTTTCATAATAGAGCTTTCTTTAATTATATTCTGCTTTTAAAAATAGATGCATACTAATCCATAAATGATTGCAAGTTAAATAATAATTCCTTTGCTTCGGCTTAACCTCATTAGACCATATCATATAAATTATTTTTCTTTACCCTTATTCCATTTTTATGTATATTGCGTTAAATGTCTGACTATTGAAATATTATATATAGATGAAATATTTTACACAAGCGGTTATTCAGGAACGTGTAAAAGAGTTTTTTATACATGGGATTGAAAATGACCGCCTGGCACATGCTTATATTTTTTATGGCCCGCAAGGTACAGGGAAAGAGGCCTTTGCTTTTGAATTGGCCAAAACTCTAAATTGCTCTTCAGAGATTTATCGTCCATGTGGAGAATGTTCTTCCTGCCAAAAAATCAGTTCTTTAGGTCATCCTGATATAAAATATATTTTCCCCATTAAAAAAAATACACCCGCTGATGATATTATAGATTTAATTAAGGATAAATCTAAAAATCTATATGCTCCCATGGCTCTAAGCGGTCATGTCAATATTCCCATTGAAATGATTCGTACATTAAAAGAAGAGGCCAAATATGCCCCTTATGAAGCCGAAAAGCGTTTTTTTATTATATCAGGAGCCGAATATCTCGCTGGTCCGGCGGCTAATTCATTCTTAAAATTACTCGAAGAACCACCGAAAAATATTATTATCCTGTTGATAACAGACCAAATAGATTCTCTTCTTGATACAATTCGTTCCCGTTGCCAGCCGGTTTTTTTCCCGGGTTTTACCGAAGATGAAATCATTACCATTGTGAAAAAATATATGGATGTCGATGATACAATCGTTAATACAATCTCCATGGCTCAAAATAATGTTAAGAAAGTTTTCGAGCTTTTTTATACAGATACATTGTCTGATTTTGAATTGGTGTATAATTATTTAAAATCATTAGCAAGAGGTAATTTTTTAGAAGTATCGAAAATTATAGATGAAATGACAAAAAAACGAGATAAACGTTACTCGTTGGAAATCTTAAATCATATTCTTCTCTGGTTTAGAGATTCCTTTCATTACACTCTCACGAATGATAATAGTAATTTTATTAATAAAAATTATTCTGATCAGATAATGAAGTTTGCAAACTATTACAAAGCAACGGATTATCATTGCATAGTGAACCATATTGAAGAAGCACAGCGTGATATATCGGGAAATGCCCATGCGGCATTGACTTTCTTTAATCTTGCAATAAGGATTAAAGACAATCTTTTAAAAAGTGATAAGCAAATAAAGGAAATACTATGATTCCGGAAATAGTCGAAGTATCGTTTAAACGGAATAAACGGCTTCCGTATTTTAATCCAAAGGATTTACAGATAACAATCGGTGATTATGTTATGGTTGAAGCTGAGAAAGGCATTGATATCGGTGTAGTATCTAAAACGGGTCGGCTTGTATCATTGGCTGATATAAAAGGTAAACCAATGGCGATTATGCGCAAGGCTGTTGAGGATGACCTGGTCCGTTTAAAAGAGAACCGTCGTCGTGAAGTGCTTGCTGCACAGATTGGACAGCAGAAAATAGCGCAGCATAAGTTAAAAATGAAGTTAGTTGATGTTGAATATCAATATGATCAGAATAAATTAACTTTTTATTTTACCAGCGATAAACGTGTAGATTTTCGTGAATTGGTTAGAGATTTAGCCACAAAATATAAAACCCGGATCGAATTACGCCAAATTGGTGTTCGTGATGAAACAAAAAGAATCGGCGGATTGGGGATATGCGGAAGATCCTATTGCTGCTCTCTGTTTATGAATGAGTTTGAACCCATATCCACACAATATGCTAAAGAGCAAAATCTCCCTTTAAATCCCGGCAAATTGTCCGGCGTATGCGGACGCCTAAAATGCTGTCTTGCTTTCGAAAAAGCGTTTTACCAGCAATCACTAAAAAAATACCCGCCTTTAGATGCTGCAATCATAACAGATAGAGGACGCGTGATAGTTGATAAGATCGATATTTTTAATGAAGTTATTTATTTACGATATAAAGATGAAGAAGTTATTGAAGGTATTTCCTTAA
>JAUVIB010000492.1 GCA_030592985.1 Calditrichaceae bacterium
AGAAAATCACATGTATTTAAAAGAATACCGGAAAAAAGTCGCGATAATATAAAACAAATTAATCTGAAAGCGTTGGGAATCAATGATTTCGGAAAGATATCGGCTCGCGGATTTGGTCGTAAAATTCAGCCATCCGGTTTACAACTCTATTTTAACGGTCAGCCGATGACGCTTGCACGCTGGCCGAATAAGGATTGGGCTCTAACCAAAGAGACACCGGAAAATCTAAATAATGAAGGATTTGTCTATTCCGGAAATCGCCCAGCCCGCTGGAAAAATGCCCCTGATATCTGGCTGCACGGCTACTGGAAATGGGATTGGGCCGATTGCTATGTACAAATTGCTTCTATCGATACAATGAAGAAAATAATTATGACTAAGGCGCCCCACAGCAATTATCCTTATGCACCCGGAAAGCGGTTTTATGCCTTAAACTTGTTGGAGGAACTTGATGAACCCGGTGAATGGTATTTGGATCGTGAAAGCAGTATTCTCTATTTCTGGCCGCCGGCAGATTTAAACAAGAGCAAGGTTTTTGTAAGTCTTTTAAGAGACCCAATGATTTTACTGCAAAATACATCCCATATAATATTTGAAAATCTTGTTTTGGAATATACATGCGGAAATGGTGTTGAGATTATTAATGGTTCAAAAAACCGTGTAAAGAATTGTGTATTACGCAATATGGGTACCGTGGCCGTTACCATCGGAAAATTAGAAGGGAAAAAGGGTGGTTTGGTAAATAATGGTCAAAGTGGTGGACCGGAAAACGGCGTTGTGGGATGTGATATTTACAATACAGGAGAAGGCGGCATCATTCTTGGCGGCGGAGACCGCAGAACGTTAATGCCCGGAAATAATTTTGTGAGAAATAATAAAATACACGATTGCTCACAATGGGTACGTACCTATCGTGCCGGAGTCTTTATGTTCGGTGTCGGTAACATTGTTAGCCACAACCTGATTTATGATCTGCCCCATACGGCCATTTTTTTCTGGGGAAATGATCATTTAATGGAATATAACGAGATTCATCATGTCTGCATGGAGACCGGGGATGCCGGCGCTTTTTATATTGGCAGGGATTGGTCACAACGTGGCCACGTTATCCGTTATAATTATTTTCACCATCTGCATGGAGTGGAAGGTAAGAAAGGCTTTACCGATGTAATGGCTATTTATCTCGATGATTGGGCGAGCGGTATTACCGTTTTTGGTAATTTGTTCTATAAAGCGGGACGCAGTATTATGATCGGTGGAGGACGGGATAATTGGGTGGAGAATAATATTATCATTGACGGACAGCCTGCGCTGCACATTGACGCCAGAGGATTGGGTTGGGCCAAATACTATTTTAACGGTGAAAATACAACTCTTTTTGATCGCCTGGAAGCTGTAAATCCAATGAATCCGCCATATAGTGTACGCTATCCGCGATTGGTTTCTTTGTTGGATGATGAGCCGGTTTTACCGAAAGGGAATCACATCATCCGTAATATCAGTTATGGGGAGAAATGGGTGGAATTTTTTAATGATGTAGATGATAAGCTGGTTATATTCAAAGACAACATAATTACCGGTGATCCGGGCTTTATTGCGCCGGAGGAAGAGAATTTTCAATTAAAAGAGGATTCACCCGCCTATAAACTGGGTTTTAAAAGAATTCCCATGGAAAAAATAGGAATTAAGAAATAAAAATGGAGTTTTACCTGGGGGGGCTCCCCAAAAGGGATCTGCCAAATTTAATTTTTAGTATATGAATTTTTCTTAGTTAACTTTATAGTTTTGCGGTTATAAAACGTTTTTAACATCCCTCTTTGTCCTGGTGTTGCAGAATAGGTAAAATACTCAAAATCTGTCATTCCTGTATGTTTAAAGCAGGAATCTAAATTGTGTTTAATAGAATTATGATATTTTAGGGATAATTTTCAATATTCAGATTCCCGCTTTCGCTGGAATGACAGCTATGATTATTGAACATTAATTTTTTTATCAAAGCGTAGTCTTTGATAAAACTTAGCGGCTTATTTTCTTGTTAAAGTTATCGAATAATAGTTAAGTAACTTTTAAACTCTTGCTTATTGAAATTCAAATCATTCATCAAATATCTTAAAACGAATATGTGACGGATATTGTTTGGAAAAATATACCCGTTGCAGCGCTTTCTGAAAGTCTTCTTCCTTTGCCGAATAGATGTCTGTAAATTTCTGGGGATTACGGTCGAATAAAGGAAACCAACTACTCTGTATTTGCACCATAATACGGTGCCCTTTTTTAAATGTATGAAATATATCTTGTAAGGTGAATGAGAGTGGTGTAATTTCATTGGCAGTCATGGGTTTTGGATGGCTATAATCATCCCTGAATTTTGCCCGCATAATTTCACCTCGCACCAATTGTTGATATCCGCCCATTTTTATGTTGCAGGGATTAGGATCGATTTCTTTCGTCGTATCGGGATAAACGTCAATTATCTTTACTATCAAGTCAGAGTCCGTACCCGAAGTAGAGACGAACAGTGACGCCGTTAATGGACCAGCTATGGTTAGCGGTTCTTCGAGTATTTCCATTTTATATACCAATACATCCGGACGGGTGGCGGCAAAACGCTGATCGGCAATCATGTAGGTGCGTTCCCATGAAGTGGTAATTTGGGTTGTATATGGTACGGGATTCGCCGGATCACTCCAGTATTCATCGAAAATATTTTTCTCTTGTTCCGGCTTTTCGAAATTTAAGTTACCATTTCCATGCAGATAAAG
>JAUVIB010000078.1 GCA_030592985.1 Calditrichaceae bacterium
TCATATATAATGAACGGTACCCGAGTACTTTTATCATGCATTGTCCATTTTCCGGCAAAACCTCGTTCTCCAAGGAAATAGCCGTTATCGCCCATCAATATAATAATCGTATTCTGATCCAACTTATTCTTTTTCAATTCTCCCATCAGCCTGCCTAAAGCCATATCCACTCCGCTGATCATGCGGTAATAGCCTTTAACCATTTGCTGATATTTCTCCGGTGTATCAAACCGCCAAAACCAGCGCGTACGATTCAAGGAACTTTTGATAAAATCCGGCAATGATTCAAAAAATGCCGGATCAGCCAGTTCCGGTTCCGGGATCGTGGTATCCTCATACAAGTCGTCACATGATTCAGGCCAAAAATATTGTTTTTTCTCACCATCATCCGCATGGGGCGCCCAAGTACTAATTGAAAGACAGAAGGGCTGTTCCCGATTGGTGTTTTGGATGAATTCAATGGCATGATCAAAATTTATATCCGTTAGATGCCGTTTTTTTTCGTTTTTCCCTTCTTTGAAATAAGGGTAGCTTGTTTGCTTATAATAATCAAAACATTGTTCCTGAGTGCCTTCCGGAACTTTAACGCCAAACTTTCCAATAAATCCGGTGCGATATCCTGCCTGGCGTAATAGTAATGGATAACTTCTATCTATAAATTCGCTGTCTATCGGAGGCTGTCTAAATGTGTAATCATGCTTCCTCTCATATAAGCCGGTAAATATAGAAGCACGGCTGGCAGCGCAGATAGGCGTTGTAACAAAAGTATTCTCAAAACGGATTCCGTTATTAGCCAGATAATCCATGTTTGGGGTCTGAATTATTGAATTTCCTGTGCAGCCGAGTGCATCATAGCGTTGGTCATCGGTTAACAGGAAAATAATATTGGGACGTTTTTGTTTTGAATTGCATGACCATTCTCCCATACCAATAGTCAACACGATTAAACCAAAATAAAGTGCTTTTGTGAAATTTCGTCTTTTCATGATCACCTCTTTATTAGGATAAAACGATGCTCTAATTGTATTGTAAAAAAATTCTCTCTCCCAAATGGATCAACCAAAAAAGACGTATTTACCTACCCCCTACTTAGTTGGGCCGCTCCTATCCATCTTGTCATTTAAATTTTTTCCTGCCTATGCCTGCCCGACTTTGTAGGGGCACGGCAGCATGTTTAAAGCGTAAATCTGAATCGTGTTAAAATAAAATGATACAATTATGGACTAACCTCATCAGTTTTTGACGTCTACATCATTTAGATTCCTTCTTTCGAAGGAATGACAATCTTGGAAGATATGGTATTAATAGTGATCCTGTCAAACTATATTATTTATTCTATTTCACAACCTTCCATTTTTAATGTTAGGTCGAAACCATTTTTTGTCCTTTTTTTATTAAAAAATTTTCAAAACTATGTTCTTTTTTTCATTTCGCTTTAAATGTGTACATGTCCCGGATCATAATAATGTCTTTTCTATCAGTTCGTGTTACAGATTAAAAAGAACCCGTTAAATATAACCAGCGATTGGAATTCTGTTCCGTAACTATAATTTTCAAATAACCATCTTTGAAATTAAAAGGAACTTGTTCCCCCATTGATCCGGGTGTTCGTCCTTGAGTGAATAGTTTCATTTTTTTTCGATCTGTCATCAATGGAATAGTGATTTCACCCGTGCCTTTTATAAAAATTTGAAAAAATGCTTTGTTGGGGATTTGACGATTAACCGGAACCGGCGCCCAGGCAATATACTCTATTTTCTCATCTGCGAACGTTGTGGTCTTGCCGTCAAGAGTAATTCTATCACAATCGTGCCCTTCGAAAGCAAGCAGATTGTTTTGGCGGTCGGTATTAAAGGCAAGGATGAGCCTTCCGGAAAAAGATACCTCATGCCCATTGACTTTAAAATCCTTTAAATGGATTTTATCGCTCGGCAGTGGATTTTCTTGGATAATTTTCTCATCCTGAGCTTTATTTCGTGCAAATCCCCCGGGCCACGATTCGGGATGTCTGCGGTAATGGCTGGCGATAATCGTAGTCCCATTGGGAAAGCGGGTGGTTAAATATTCTGTTGTGCGTGAAACAAATTCAGTGTTGTCGTTCGTATTTTCAAAACTGCCGGTTGCCGGATAGACGTTAAGCGCGCTCAACACTTCAAACCAGGAGCGTTGCTCCTCTCCCAAAGATGCAGATTGATCGTCACGCGGACGAAAACCAAGATAGCACGTTACCCCTTTGCCAAATTTTCTGCTTGTTCCAACAACTTTATTTTCAATAGTGGCAACTATTTGATTTCTTTCATTAAATTCCACAGGATAGATTCGATCTACCATGAAATCTGTAAGTATAGCCTGCTCTGGAACGGTGGAAAGGTTATTCATAAAAGTAATTGTTTTCCCCGCCGCAATTTCTCCCTGGAATACCGATGGCTTGTAATTTACACCAAAAAGTGTTTGCCATTCTACCTGGCAATTTTCACCATTGGCATCAATGACCGGCGGCGGTCCCGACCAAATAACGTTACCGCCATTTTTGGCCAGATTTCCCATCATTTTCAACAATCCGGGTTGTGGAAGAATTTCAAATAAAGAAACCAATGTTGTGAAAGTTCTTCCCGCAATACGAATTTTACCATCCTCTGTCACGTGTCCCATTTCCAGCAATTTTTCCGCCGTGATGTAATTAGTATACCCATACTGAACCATCCAACTGCCAAACCGCTCTTCGCAAGCGACCAAATTCATAGGATAAAGCATTAACACATCCACATCCCGATGTACATTTTCTGTGATTGTTTTGATTGTTGGCGATGCATTGGCGCCGAAAGCGCTAACGACAGCATAAATGCGCTCACGAACAGGCGCCGGCATTCCCCAAAATCCGTTGTATGCGTTTGGATATTCGTTTAATATTCCAAACGAACAAGCAAACGCAGATCCATAATAATTGCGATCCGACCATCCTCCTTCCGGATGATCAGTACCGTTTCCCGTTAAATACTCACCCCATTTAAAATTATCATAACAGGCCGCTGCTGCCTGGTGTACCGTATTAGACCAGATAAAATTTGATGTGTATTCGTATCTATGCCGACTTGAACTTAAAAGTCCCATAGCCCAATCATCAATGGTTGGACTTTGTGCCCAGGTTGCATGCGCTCTTGTCAACAAATCCTTGCCATATAGTTTTTCGGCAAATTGTTTTGCGGATACAAACAGATCTACAACACTGTGGTTGAGCAATTTATAATAGCGATCCCGGAATAAAAAAGTTTTGTGAATCTCTTCAGGCGATTCTCCCATAACAATTTGACTATTTCTGCAAGCACGTGTCGTCTTTAGATATGGTTTAGGACCATAAACAAAATAGAGCATATATTTGTCCATATCGCCATATTCAGCGCCGTAACGTTTGGCGTATTCCACAGCCATGTTTTGCGATAAATAGCGCAAAGTAAATTGCCCATTATCGTGATGACCAAAGTAACTCCAATCTTGCTGAATATGCATTTCATCGGAATACAATCCGTTTAAATTGATGCCGGCGGCATAATATTTTTCCATCAAATTTTTTAAAAACGGAAGCGCTTTGGAACTGAAATAATCCATTTCCGGGGTGGTATAACTCACTATCACAAAAACCCGGTCATAACCTTTCAATTTTTTGTCCCCTTTGTGAAAGACCCGAAGCCGCCTGCAGCGATAGCCGTCATTTTCAGGACTTTCCGTACCGGGCCATTCCTCAACCTCTATACCCGAAGTGATTTCGACAATATCATCCGGATTTACAGCAAAATAATCACCACCGGCCAATCTTTTTTCTTTAAAAGCAAACACCCGAACGCCGGATCGCTGCAAATTAATTTTACCTTTGTTATTACTCCAGGCCAATTGTTCCCAAAACATCATGCTGAATGTTCCGGTTTCGGGATCGCGCAAATCTGTTTTATAATGAACCCATCGTCCGGGTTCACCTCCGTATCGGGTAAATGCAGGTCCAAGCTCCAAAGGACTTAACAGGCTGAGTTCAAGCCCGATATTATATTCACTTAGAAATTGACTGATTTTTTTAATTCTTGTAATGTATTCATCGGAATCGGGATACAGTTTTCGTTCCGCACCTGTGTCTTTTCGGTATTGACGGAAAAAGTTATCGAATGCGATAATTACAGTTCTACACCCCTTCTGTTTAGCTTGTTCCCGTATCTCTCGCAAGCTTTCGTATTTTTGCTCAAAATTAAGACTCGTATTTATCTTTTTATCAGGATCCATCAAGTCCAGCAACTGTTGGTCACTGGTTAGTATGAGGTGCTGCCGGGGTAAAGAAAATTGCCATTGCGAGGGAAAAGTTAAAAGTTGTTCAGCATCATTTTGGGCAAATAAAGGACTATACAGAAGACCAATAATAATAAGAAAAAACAGGCTTTTTTTATACATGATTAAATTTCCTCTCTTTTATTCGAAATTTTAAAATTGATGTAACCGGTTTAAAAAATTACTAATTATATCTTTTGCTCAGCTAATAACAACTTAACTTCGATTTACAGATAGTTAACACAATCCGTATTTAAAACAGGTTGTTGCAGTTTACTATATTTAAAGATTTCTCGACACAATCCCGACAAAAAACGTCTGGATTGTGCTCGACAGGTAAATGTGTCATTTCGACCGTAATTCGCCGTTTTAGCGAATGGAGTGGAGAAATCTTTCCTTAACAAAACTTCTCTTCCCAACAACTCAGGATTCAAAATGAAAGTGATCGATCTTTTAAGAATTGAATAAATCAGATTACTCTTTATAACGAAATAAAACGGATGCGGGAATCTCCATTTTTTCAAATTCAGAGCTCTCATAAAACAGCTTTAAAAACTCACTTCCCCCGCTTTCAAAGTAAAAAACTTCTATTGGATGAAAACCCTTTGTTAGATTGATATTACCATTTCTACTTTGGACACCGTGTTTGCCGTCATTATCCACCACCGGCTTGTTGTCGATAAACAGTTTACTGCCGTCATTGGATTCTGTATAAAAAGTATATTCATCGTCCTGATTAACTTGAATAAAGCCCTTAAATAACAGACCCCATTCATCCTCTCGCAATGATAAAGGTGTAGGATTAAAAGAGTATGTTATTCCTGTTTTTACGGGTTTTAAGGATTCAAAATCAGGAAGCTTATTCCAACGTCCCTCAAAATAAGTGTAGGTCAACCCATTAATCTTCTTATCGATAAAGGAGTAATATTCTTTCACTAATTCACTCGCTTCCAAACCGTTTTTGAATGCTCTGCATTTTAACATGGTATTTTCGTTTATCACAAACGGCTGGGTGTATAAAGGGGAATGGATGGTTGGATCAGAATTATCCGTAGTATAGTAAATTTTTGATTCTTCTAGTTGTTCTTTTAAAGAGATGGTCACTTTTCCCGGTTTTACCATGATGGTATCTGTTGGCCAGATAATAGGAGCGAATGTTGCGGCCAGTTTAGCCAAATCGATATCTCGTGGCAGCCACACGGCCATTTCATTAGCCCCGCGATGAGCCCAGGCATAATAGGGAATTAAAGTGATCTTTGCAGGCTGTGGTTCATCCTTGCCACTTACTTTCTTTAAGCCGTTTACAGTAACAACAGTAATGCCGTCAAGTAGATTATTATTATACTCCGCAACAAAATCCCTGTCATCAGGAAGAGCAAGGTTACGAATAAAATGAGTATTATCAACACCTTCAGCACAATAAATTAGAGGTCCACGCTGGATAGCAACCAGCCCTGAATCATTTTTAACCTTTTCATTGGCGATTATACGGCGAACCGGCATAGGAAAATTCAACGAAACCGTATCCCCTGCTTGCCAAGAACGATGAATAACAGCAAAACCATTTTCCATTTGATACTTTATATTTTTCCCATTCAAAGAGATCATAAACTTCTCTTTTGTGGGGAATAAATAACTGTACAGATCACTGGGAATAGGTTTCTCCATAGCCCATCCCGGTATCCGCAAATATAACGACCATTCGCTTTTATCCTTTGTATCCATTGTAATAGTCACTTTTCCGGAACGCGGATAATCGGTCTGCATCGATAGAAGTATTTCCTTCCCCTTCATTTTCACCTTGACCGTGCTGCCGATATATAAATTTACATATATGCTGTCTTCTTTTTGAGCATAAATATATCCACCTAAGGATGGAATTATTCGGGCAATATTGACCGGACAGCAGGAAGTGTTGAACCAGGGCTTGCGGATTAATGAACCATGGTTAAATTTATATTTACCATCACAGACCAGCGGATTAGGATAGAAAAAACGATCACCGGAAAGTGAAACACCGCTAATTACATTATTATACAAAGAGTTTTCCAGCACATCAATATATTTAGTCTCACCATGCAGCATAAACATACGATAATTCCAAAACACATTAGCGATAGCGGCGCATGTTTCGTTATAAGCCGTCAAATTCGGCAATTCATACGGGTTTCCAAAAGCCTCATGACTGCGATTAGAACCGATGCCGCCGGTAATGTATAATTTTTTATTAACCACATCCTTCCAGATTTGATCAATAGCCTCACTATATTTCTTATCGCCTGTTATTGCTGCAACATCCGCCATGGCGCTGTAGAGATAACCGGCGCGTACCGCATGTCCCACGGCCTCTTTTTGCTCGATGACCGGTTTGTGATCCTGAAGATAGGTTCCGAAAAGAGAACGCTGATCTTTCCTGCCTCTTTGATCAAGAAAAAACTTTGCCAGGTTAAGATAACGCTCTTCACCGCTTACCTGATACAGTTTAATCAAGCCGATTTCAATCTCCTCATGCCCGGGCGCTGCATGTTTCTTATCCTGCCCAAATACACTATCAATCAAATCAGCATTTTTTATGGCCATATCAAGAATTTTACGCTTACCCGTTGTCCGGTAATAAGCCACGGCCGCTTCATAGAAATGGCCAACGCAATACAGTTCATGATGAGATTCTATATTACTCCAACGCTTTTCAGGTTGGTGTTCCGGCAGTGAATAATAGGTATATAAATATCCATCATCCCATTGTGCCGCTGCAATTTTGTCGATTATCCCATCCACATATTTTTCAAGCTGCGGGTCCGGGTGATTTTGCAGAGAATACGCTGCGCCTTCTATGACTTTATACAGGTCGGAATCATTATAATAAATACCTTCAAAGTTTCCACTGACTAACCCGCCGGCTTTGGCAAAATTACTAATCCGTCCGGTCTCTTCGCATTTTTGAAAACAATATGGAATCGTTATACTTTTACTTGTTTCCTGTCTTTCCTGCCAAAAATCATCATCAATTTTCACGGAAGTAAACGGCACCTCCTGTATGGGATAACTGTTCTGTGCATAAGTTATACCCGCCATTAATACAATAATCAGCGAGATCAACGCTTTAAAAGAATATTTATTCATTTTAAACATCCAAACATTTTAGCTCAAAGTTAATTTCCTGTTTTCCCCCTACAAATCAGGATATGCCATTAGTTGAAAATTTTGTTTAAATAGAGAACTCTCATTTTATTTATACCCACCTTCGGCGTGGACAATCCCGCATGGGCGATAGTGGAAAATATTAAAAATTGTCATTTCGATGAACGAAGTGAGGAGAAATCTTAACCTTTTAGATTTAAGATTTCTCGCTTACACTCGAAATGACACGCTTTTCAGCTCCAATAGTACATCCCATAAATCATGGCTCTCTGCTATAGCAATAACAGATTAATACTTTTCACTATCTCCAAACTATTTTATCCACAATTATTTTGTACTTTATATTTTTTCATTTTTCATAAACTCTCACTTCTTATTTCTCACTTCCTACTTCCGTTACTACTTTTCCCGCTTCAGCATCCCAGCCGTAAGTTTGGTAATGCCATGTAAAATCATCCCCTTTGACATCTACCATCACAAAACCTTCAGGATGACCGTCACGAACGCCTTTCCACCAGGAAGCACAAACAGCTCCTCCGGTAATAAAATGGGTTCCTTTATACACTATCTCTTCTACTTCATGCAGATGTCCCTGAAGCACGAGTTTAAGGTTATATTCGTCAAACAGGTCCAAAACCTGCTTTGAATTTGTAACAACTTCACCGGGTCCAAAAGCGGCCATAGGTCCCTGTCTCATTTGACTAAAGATGGATACAAAAGGAATATGCGTAGAGATAACAATCGGTGTGCTTTTATTTAATCCCTGCAAATCTTTTTTCAGCCATTCAATTTGTAAAGAATCAATATAACCGTAATAATTCCTTTCATCCGTAAATCCAATACCGTCAAGAATAATGAAATGCCAATCTTTATGATTAAAAGAACGATAGGTCTGTTCATAATTCATTTTTCTCAAAAATAATTTTTTCCCGTAATCAGGATTATCCGGCGTAATACCGCTTTTTATATTTAAACCGAACACCTCGTGATTCCCAAGGGTATTATATAACGGCATTTTTAAATTGCTTACAATGCCCAAATAGAGATTATATAATGAATCTGCACGGGATAGCTTTACATTCAGAGCATCCATAATCAGATCTCCACCGCTGATAACGAAATCGGGTTGTAAAGTGTTAATTTTATTTATAGCAGCAGTAAATCCCTCATTGGCATTGCTCTCCCATTGTACATGTATATCGGTCATAAAAACAAAGCTAAAACCCTTTTCCTTTTCGGCACAGCCCGAAAGCAGGGTAATTATTACAAGCGGCAGAATGAAAAATAATTTAATCTTTTTCATAGAAGTTTTCCTTTCTTAAGGTGTGGATTTATTGATATATGGATTTATTTAATTTCATTTTTCTACACCACAATTTACAAAATCAGTACTCTTTTACAATTTTATATTTAAAAAATCTATACGACAAATTAACCATTAACCAGCGATTGGATAGATTATAATCGATTTTTATTTGGAAAATTTTACCATTCTGATAAAATTCTATAACCTCACCTATTTTATTTAAGCTCATTCCCATCAAATGATATGAACCGTCTTATTCAGATAAGTGATACTACCTGAATTCATATTGTGACACAGTGTAAAACAAAACCATAATTATTCCGGATTTAAAATACTTCAAAAACTTATGTTTCGAGATGAAATCCACGGAGTATATGTTTTTTAAACTGGATGAAATGGAAGGAGAAATCGGGAAATACTTAGTTTTTGTTTGCGATAATGGACACAATGTGGTACATTCAGCAAACGAAAACTTTAGGTTGGCTATAATATGAAAAAAAAATACAACTACCTGTTAAATACAATATTCGACTTCCAGGCTCAGGGACGCTATACTTTTTCATTAGAAGAAATGAAACTTAAATTTCAGATTAAAGAAGAAGCACTGAAGAAAAGTCTGAACCGCTTATCAAAGAAGGGGAAAATAGTTTCGGTCCGCAAGGGGTTTTATGTTATCGTTCCTCCGGAATATTCATCTCAAGAGTTAATGCCCCCGCCCTTATTTATCGATGCACTGATGCAGTATATTCAGAAACCGTATTATGTTGGTTTGTTTTCGGCAGCGGCATTACACGGTGCGGCTCATCAACAACCGCAGGAATTTCAGGTGATCACTGCGATGCCGGCTCTGAGGAATATCAATGTGAAACAAAGCCGCTTAAAATTTTTAACCAAACGTAAGTTCAGCGAAGCTGGAATCAAAAGCCAAAAAACCGACACCGGATACATTAAAATATCCGGTCCGGAATTAACTGCGATTGACCTTATTCAATTTGAACATCGCATAGGCGGTCTGAGCCGTGTGATATCCGTTATTGATGAATTAGCTGAGGAATGCAGTGTAGAAAATATGAATCAATTAATGAGCAGACGGCAAATTCAACTCGCGCCAATACAAAGACTTGGCTACTTGCTTGAAAATCATCTTAACCAACCGGAACTGGCCAATGCCATCTATGGAAAACTAAAATTAAAAAAGTATTATAGAATTGCACTAAGTGTATCAAAATCAAACCGATCTATAAAGGCAGATAACCGCTGGAAAGTAGCTAAAAA
>JAUVIB010000289.1 GCA_030592985.1 Calditrichaceae bacterium
AGATTTTTATTTGTTGAACTAAGCCCGGCAGCTGCCGGGCAGCCCGTCGGTAAAACAATAGATTTAATATTCCTGTCAGTCTTTCCATCTCATTCCAATATACTATTATTTATCGGAAATTACACAAAAAAGAAAGGGCAGACATGACATCCTAAAGTCAAAAACTCGGGGTTACGGCGAATTATGTTCTTGACTTTGCTTTCTATTAATGGTTCGTTAGATGCATTATTTGACTAGTAAACACTTCCTCATCTGCTGATAGTTATTGGTTTGCAAACGATAGAAATAAATACCAGATGGAAAAGATGACGCATTCCATTGAATATTATGAGTTCCTGCTGATTGCTTTTCATGAATCAATGTTGATAATAACCTACCATTAATATCATATATCTTCAACGTAACATCACTATCCTTTGGAAGACTATATCTAATTGAAGTTGTTGGATTAAAAGGATTAGGGTAATTTTGGCTTAATATGATACTATGCGGTACTAATGATTTGGCGGGTATAGAAGTCACAGGATTTGAAAACCGTGCTAAAAATATTTTATCATTACCTAAACCGTCTATTTTTTGTGTATTAAAATATACAGAAGTATTTATAAATCCCGTTAATATATATTCATCATCGTTGATTAATTCAAAATCGTTAACAAGAAAATCACTACCCCATACTGGAATATTTTCATTGATATAAAATACACTATTAACATCTATTATTTCTCCTTCACTATCGTACTTAGCAATAAAAACTCCACCTTTTTCCAATAATAAATCATCAAAATATGCAGAAAATGAATTAATACCGGTAATATGCACATTGCCCCTGTGATCAATTTTTATGCTTCTACCGCTTTCATAATTTTCACTGCCGGCTTTTTTAGCCCACAAGACCTGACCGTATTGATTATATTTAACGGTAAAAACATCCCAGCTACCCGAAGTTACAAGAGAAACGTCATCAAATTGAACTGTATCGTCGAATGTACCGGTTAAATAAATATTCCCTGTATTATCAACCGTGATAGAATTTGGAATAGCCAGTCCCGGCCCTTTACTTTGCATTGCTGCTAATACATTTCCACTTGAATCATATTTACATACAAAAGCATTTACATCACCCTCGGGGATTAAAATATGTGTGCTGTCAAATTGTATCTCTTCACTTTGAATGGTTCCTGTTACATAAACATTGTTATAAATATCGCAGGTGATGCCGGCTTTGGCTGGTTGAACAGCGATACTGTTAGTTGTGTGGTTCGTTCCTTTTAACCACTGCGGGGTACCGGACTGATCATATTTGATTAAGAAATAACAGCTATAGATAAAGTTCAGGCTGTCAGGAACATGCAAACCAAATGCAGAACCGGTTATGTACAGATTCCCGGAGTTATCAGAAGCGATGCTTGATGCTCCGCCACCGCCACTAGAGATTAAACTTCGGGCCCAATTCAGCTTACCCGATGAATCATAATTTGCAATAAAAAAAGGATAACCTTCTATTGTGGTATCTTCAAAAGCTGCATCATGCATAAATCCTGTTGCATAGATGTTATCACCAAGGGGGTTAATAATTAGAGAAAATCCTTCATCATGAAGTTCGCCGCCTGCTGTTTTAACCCAGTTTAGATTGCCGTTAATGGAATATTTAGCTAAATAAATATCAGTCCGACCTTTACTTGTTACTTTTATTGAATCAAACATTACATTATCTTCAAAGTAGCCGGTTATGTAAAAATAATCACCATAAACTTTTATACTATATCCATTAGCACCAATTTGTTTCACCCACTGAGTAGATTGAGCGAACGAAATTTGACATAAAAAAATAAAAGATAAGATTTTTAATAATTCAGTTCTCATATTTTCTTCTCCTTAAAATAATAAATCTAACGTCAGAGTTGAGAAACGTCGTTGCAAATTCTTATTGTTAGGTCTTTAAATTCAATACTCATATAATTTTCTTTTCGATCACAAAAATCAAACCTTATTTACTGTAAACAATAGTATCCGAATAAAAATAGCAACAGTTGATATTTAGACTATCATTATCAAAAAATATCGGCTCATCAGTATAAATTCCTGATAATGAATATTCAAATATAGTATAGGGATCATCCTTTCTACTATCATAATAAATACTATATGCTAGTGTATCTTTTTGCTCAGAAATAATAAAATGAGGCACAATTGGATATCCTCTTCTTCTGACAATATAAATAAATACACGGCCATAGGTTTTATCGGAATTATGTAACGAAATTCTATGATCAAATAATTGGAATCCATTATTTTCAGGATAATATATTATTTCAAAGGTCGTGTGAATAAGATCAGTTGAATCTGTTTCTTCAATTAATTCTATATTAAGATTTTGGTAATCAATTATGATATTTTTATCGTTATTAACTGGAGTAATAGGATTATTTTGACATGACATAGCAAAAAATATTAAAAGAATTGTCATGTATATCAAAATTGACAACCTCGTAAAAAGGTAAAATTGGTTAATCAAAGAATTCCCCGATGCTTGCGTCGGGGTTACCCTATAAAAGGAAGAGTATGAGAAAACTTGGTGTCTCATATAAAAACATTACCGATAAGATACTCCGCTACTTGCGGCGGGGTAGTTCATTTGATCAGTTTAGGAATTTATACCGATTTGATCAATTAATAAAATTTTGTTCACCATTTATCGGAGTATATCTTCTGAAGAGTAAATCAAAGTATGGAAATAATTATAGCATGAAGTTTTTGTTTTTTATTATCTTGCTCTTACTTGGCTTTGCCAATTTATCTTTTGCAGTTGAGGGCGCTGCTATTGCCGTTTATACGGATAATGGAAATGGCGCCTGGGAAGATGGTATTATTGCCTTCGAACAATTTCTTAAATGGAAAGGCGTCACGTATGAGCGCGTTTCTCCTTTAGATGTTAATACGGTGAATTTAAAAAACTATTATGATGCTATTTATTTTCCGGGAGGAGATGCAGATTATTTTAACGCAGCAATTAATCAAAATGGTATTCGGCACATCAGGGAACTGATAAATGAAGGTGGTGGTTATATTGGAATTTGCGCCGGTGCGGACTTTGCGTGCGATAAATTTATCTGGGAAGGTATTGAATATGATTATCCGCTTGACCTTTTTTCAGGGCAGGCTATAGGCCCGATAGATGTTATAGCGCCCTGGCCAAATTATACAATGACTACTATAACGATGAATAATAAAAATCCTATAAACCAGTATGAACCGGCTTCAGAAGTAATTCTATATTATGGCGGCTCTGCATTTTACCCTAAATCTGATTTTAAAATTGACACGGTTGCTACATGGGATTCATATAATAATAACCTCGCAATTATCAACTTTAACTATGGTAACGGGCGGGTGTTACTTCTGGGACCTCATCCGGAAATTGAAGAGGATAGCGACCGTGATAGTACAGATGTAGCACAAGAGCTCGATGATGAAGGCTCGGATTGGCCATTTTTATGGTCGGCTGTTGATTGGCTTTTAGGGTATAAAATAACAAGCCCTTCAACTTCTTCCATAAACAGAAAATTAATAACAAAAAACAGAAGCACAGTTTCTCAGATTGGAAATTATCCGAATCCATTTAATTCTTCAACGACCATTAAATACACTATTGAAGAACCAAATTTTATTCGACTTGAAATTTATTCACTTACAGGTCAATTAGTAAAACGATTGAAAAATAAAGAAGAAATAGCCGGTGATTATTTCGTAAAATGGGATGGAAAAGACATGCGGGGAAATTATTTATCAAGTGGAATCTACTTATTGGTCTTTAATAACGGTAATATAAAAAAACCATTCCGACGTATAATTCTTTTAAAGTAATGAGTCCACTAAAAAAAGCATTAGAAGTTGAATCTATCTTGTGATTATGGAAACTGTTTGCCAACGGCGTCTCTATGAGAAAAACAGTTCTATGCCTACGTAACTTACTATTAACCCCCAACTTAAGTTGGGGGTTAATAAAACACAGCTCAAACAATCCAACCGTTTCTCCGATTTATCGGAGGTTTCTTTCTGTAGAATTATACTTTTTTTAAGTGGACTTATAAATGAAAAATATTTAATATTCAGTCAGGATAATTGAATGGTAAAGAATTTCACAAAGCCAATAAGTGTGATCGAGATAAACTGGGTTTGTAATTAAATTTTAGGAAAATATCATGAACGATAAAAGAGTCTTTACATTATCTAACTTTATCAGTGCTTTTCGATTATTATTCCTTATTCCCATATTCTTCTTTTTAAAACAAGATTCTCCAACAGGTAACTTGTGGGCTGTGTTTTTTATGGTTTGGGCTATTATCACTGATATTGTTGACGGTTATTTAGCCAGGAAATTAAATCAGGTCTCTTTCTGGGGTAAGATCATTGACCCTGTTTCGGATAAAGTCTGTGTCGCTGCCGTGATTATCTTTTTGGCTTTTATCCCCAGGGAGGTTAAAATTCCAATCTGGTTTGTCGCCCTGGTTTTGGGACGTGACATAGCAATACTCTTCGCTAGTTTTTTAATAGTCAGATTGAAAAATGCAGTGGGAACTTCTAATAAGATCGGACAAAGTACAGCAATTATTTTGGCTCTGGTGATAATATTTTATATCTTGAAATGGGAACCCTACTGTCAAATTATGATGTGGGTAGGAATGGCAATGATAATTATCTCGCTGATCAGCTACTTTAAAGTATTTCTGAACATCATGAAAAGTCCTGCAGGAAAAGAGGAAATGATTGCAAAAAATTAAATTAAGGGAAAATTACAAAATTAAAATGTATTGGGTGGATTCTTGCCTATATGGTAGTTTATTGATGGAAAATTTAAGGGATTATGTAAATAGATTTGCTGCTCATCACACATATCCAAAAAGAAAAAAGAATAGTAAAAATGTTTAGAAAAATACTACAAATTATTCTTTCCCTGAGTTTAATCATTTTGGTTTCAAATAATGCTTTCTCCAATTTATTAGAACAAAAATTGGATGGATCTACTTTAGAAGTATTACTGAAAAAAGGTGAATTAATTCTTATTGAGGAAGAAGATGGA
>JAUVIB010000458.1 GCA_030592985.1 Calditrichaceae bacterium
ATAGTCATCTTCACCTTCAATTTTAATGGACTTCCCAATACGCAAAGCCCACCAGTATCCAATTAAAATAGCCGGAATCGCCGTTAAAAAGCCGATTCCGATAACTGTGCCGATATAATCTGCCGCTCCTATATTTCCGGCGGCGGCAATAGGCCCCGGCGTTGGCGGAATAAGTGTGTGCGTTGCATAAAGACCTGAAGATAATGCCACCGTCATCGTAACTAATGAAACCCCGGCTCTCTTTGCCACCGCCTTATTAAGGCTTGAAAGTATAACAAAACCTGAATCACAGAACACCGGGATACTAACAATTGCGCCGATTAACGACATAGCCAATGCCGGCCTTTTTTTACCAAATGTATGTAATATTTCATCTGCTATTTTGATTGTGCCGCCGGATTTATCGAGAATTGTACCTATAATAACGCCAAAAACAATAACCAATCCAATATGAGCTAATAATCCGCCAAATCCTTTATTAACCTCATTAATAATCTGTTGAAGCGGCATCTTTACTACGAGACCCACTCCAAAAGAAGCTATTAACAATGATAAAAACGGATGCAGCTTAAAAATTGAGGTAGATATAATAATGAAAGCGATAGCGCTTATTAGAATAAATATTAAGATAGGTCCTTCCAACATACAATTATATCTCTTCAGTCAAAATGACTTTTTATCTGTAATACCTTATTGGCGTAATATTGTAACAGGTTTTTTCATCTTTATATCCGATTGTTAAATCACCTATGGTAAAAATCTTTACAATTTTTCTTAACTTCAAAACCGCATTCCCTTGCTTTTTGGCAAGCTTTACAAAGAGACAAGTCCCAGTCCGAATGAAAAGACGCGGCATTTTTTTCAATCCAGGTTATTACAAATCCTGAACCGGGATCCCCATTTATCCGGCAGCCTTCGTACCATTTATCAATTTCAATCCGTTTTCTCTGCGCGGACATATACTCAAACATAATCGGTTTCCTGCTTCAACCCATCCTAAACTTTTTTCACGTTTTTCGTATCTTTCGCGACGCCTCACTATTTAACATTTGTTTCAAATGACCAGTGGTTATTATCCATTTTCATAAGTTCTTATTTTTAAACCACTGGTCAGTTTGATATAAACTTAAATAGTATCCGGCGTCTTCACATGTGGTTATATGACACTATTTCATATAAACCATTTTTCGTACTTCAACAAAATCATTCACCACGAGTTTATAAAAATAAATGCCTGTTGGCATTCCATCAGCTATCCAGTTAACAGAAAAAGAACCTGTGTTCATCTGCCGGTTAACTAAAGAAGATACAAATTCACCTAATACATTATAAATTTCAAGTGTTACATGACCCGCCTTTTCCAAATTGAATTTGATATTAGTGCTTGGATTGAAAGGGTTAGGATAGTTTTGCATTAGAGTATATTGATCGGGACTGACGTCAAGCAGCTTGTCAATACCAGTAACAATTGAAGGATCTATAAAAACTGTACCGTTTTCGCAGCCAACGATTAAACCACTATCGCAGCATACTATACTCCTGACTTCCGATCCGCACCCGGGATGTTCCGTCCAGTTATCCCCTCTATTTGTAGAACTACAAAGCCCGTCATTATCTAATCCAATAAAAACATACTCACTGTTCACCGCAAGGGAACGAACATCGTCATCCGGCAAACCAACTGTGTCCAATTTAGTCCAATTCTCATAATCAGATGTAACAATTACGCCGTCTTTTGTCCCGGCATACATATCGGCGTCAAATGGAAACATCGCGCCTTTACATCTAAGATAATTATCAACCAGACCGGAATTTATCTCTGTCCAGATTGCGCCATAATCTACTGATTTGAAAAACCCAACGTCATCATTGCCGGCAAATACAATATTGTTAAGTATAGCAACGCCGCGGAAATCATTTTCACCCGCAGGTAAACCATTAGTACACTTATTCCATGTGCCGCCATTATCAGCAGATAAATATAAACCGCCTATAGTGCTGCCTTTCAATGCGGCAAAAATATTATCATTTAATGCCGCCAAGCGAACCACTACTGCGCCGGATGGCAGCCCGCTGCTTGAAGCGCTCCAGTTTTCTCCATTATCATCCGACTTAAATACACCGCTTCCGTCTGTCCCTATTAACATATATGAACCGTTACGAATAATTGCCCGGACAAACCTATCATTAATTCCTAAGCCTGTATTATTCTCCTTCCAGTTTAAACCATAGTCCGTAGATAAAAACAAACCGCTGCCATTGGTTCCGGCAAATAAACTGTCACCTTCCAAATGCATTGCATAAACATTATCACCTTCAAATGTGCCGGGTATTGATCTGTCTTCCCATTGTGCATAACAAATAGTTGAAATGAAGAGAGAAATGAATAACGCCGATACGCTAAGCAGATAAAACGATTTTTTGTAATTACTTAACATAAGAAAATCTCCATAATTTGATTAATGATTAATTAATTAAATTACTCCAGCGCGGTATCATTTAAGATAAGTAAGATATCTTTGCTGATTACGCTGAATCCAAAATAAAACAAAATCGATTTTTTACGCCTTACCTCCTTTCCTATAACATTTAGACTTCTGCAAAATAGGTGAAATTCTGTTAATCTGTCATTCCGAACTTGTTTCGGAATCTTGTTTTTATTGAAGTTAGAGATCCTGAAATAAATTCAGGATGACAAAAAATGCTATTTTGCATAACTCTAATAACATTAGATGTTTCTATTCAAATTATTTAGTGTCTGAACTAATATTCAGGCTTTATCGGTTGAATACCTAAATCTTTAGCGGCATTAATCATCAGTTCCAAATTATCTACGAGTGGGAAATCAACTCCATTTTCAAATAATACTTTCAATTTTTCCGGTGAGTTTGTACCATAATAATTAATTTTTATATGATTCACTTTTAGTTGCTGAGTCAGCTCCGCTAATAACAGATCAGCTCGTTTTTTTAATTGAATAAAATCCGCTTTCATGGAAATTGTTTTACTGACATATTCCTTTGAACTATTAAGACGTTTCATATTGCAGATTAATATTCGGTTATCCACTTTTCGCGCAGCATTTGCGGCGTCTGTTTTACAGGCAAGAAAAGCCTGATGTTGCCGCCCTTTCCTGATTATTAATTCTGCTGTCTTTTTACCTG
>JAUVIB010000134.1 GCA_030592985.1 Calditrichaceae bacterium
ACTTTGTCTCATACGATTTAAAAATAATTTAAAATATCAATACTTTTTTCTATTACAAATGACGGTTGATAGGGTGAACTTTCTAATTCGTGTGCTTTTGTCTTTCCGCTTAACACCAAAAAGTTCAATATATCATTCTCATGTCCCATACGGATATCTGTATCTAAACGGTCACCCATAATAGCAACTTTTTCTTTACTAACTCCAAGACGACGTAAGAAAGCATTTACCATTTCCATATTCGGTTTGCCGATAAATTTAGCTTCAACTTTTGTTGTTGCCGTTATTGCTGCGGCTAAAGCGCCTACATCCGGCCGAAAGTCATTTGGGCCAATCATCCAGTTATTATCGGCATGGGTAGCAATAAAAGGGACTCCTCTGCGAACATACCGAGCGGCTCTATCCAGTTTTTTAAAAGTAAAAGTCAAATCATACGCTAAAACAACATACTTCGGTTTTTCAGCATCTATATTGAACCCGGAATTTTGAAAATCTTTTTCAACTTCAGGAGTTGCCAGTAAATATATATCTTGCCAACTCTTTAATGATTTGAGATATTCGATTGTTGCTTCACCGGAGCTTAAAATTTGTTCTGCATTAGCCTTAATATTAAGGTTTGATAATTTTTTAATGTGCTCCTTAACCGATTTCGAAGAGTTGTTGCTTAAAAATAAATATTGAATACCTCTTTCCTGCAAACCCTCTAAAAATTCAACTGTCCATGAGAAAGGCTGATATTCTAAATATAAAGTACCATCCTGATCCAACACGAAGGCTTCTATATTCTTTAGTTTTTCACGAATTTGATGTTCATTTAAATTAATCAATGAGTATTTTATCCTTTTGATGGCATTATTTTTAAGACTTAAAAAAATTTCAAAAACTATGTTTTGCAAAAAAACTAAAGTTCAATCATCATAGCTGTCATTCCAGCTTAAGCTTGTACCTGTTTGTTTAAAGCAGGTAACATGCAGTCGGTCACCTAAATAGTGTCTGAACGAAAAGAGAGGAAAATGTCATTTCGAGCGAAGTCGAGAAATCTATAAATTATTGTAAACGTTCAAGTTAAAGATTTCTCCCTATGGTCGAAATGACGAAAAATGTGACTTTTCGTTCAGACACTAAATAACAAAAAATCAAATCTCAAAACAGACTTACCTATTCAAGAGAAATACTTATAGGCTCGGTTGAGTTAATATTATTTATCCATTGTGCGTCAATTTTTCTTGAGTAATTCGGACCAATTGTTGAATACTTTTTCCGGTATAAAACCGTTTCACCCTGGCGAACAATAAATGTCTTATTTTTTATAAAGTCGTTTACTCTGAATAAAAACCTATTCATCGGAAGACCTGAAGAGCCAAGATCAACAGAATTGGGTGATATCCATTTAAGCGGCTCTGTAACTATAATTTTGATTCGATCTTTGTACCAGCCGCCGTTTTTCAAATAATATTCAATTGATTGAGCTGCATGACGACCCTCAAGCGCTGCTACATCACCCGGCTCCGAACCGCGTAATAAATTTCCCGCTGCAAAGATACCCTCTTTCGAAGTTCTTAACTGTGCATCAACAACCGGGCCTTTAGTTTTATCATCAATTTCAATCGTTCCCAGGCGAGCCATTTCATGATCAGGAATCCAATCTCCTGTAAAAACAACCGTATCACAAGCAATATGTTTTTTCTTCCCTGTTTTTTTGTTGACTAAATCGATTCCTGTAACACGCTGTTTACCATAAATGTTAGTAACAATACTGTTTTTCTTTAAAGGAATTTTTGGTAACAAACCGGAACTCCACCATTTAAAAGGCAAGTATGGCATATAAATCTGATGTTTATCAAATTCTGTTGCCATTAACTTTATTTTACATCCGGCTTTAGACAGCGTGTGAATAGCGGAATAACTTACTAATTCAGCTCCTATAATCACAGCGCTTTTACCAACTTCTTCCTTATAACCATGAACATAATCCTGTAAAGATCCCGTATTATAGATTCCCTGAGGACGATACCCGGGTATTAAACGTGCAGACCGGGGCCGTTCGCGACAACCGGTTGCCAGTAATATCGCTTTTGCATCAATTGTGTGTATTCCTTTTGGCGAGGTAATCTTTATTTTTTTTTCATCTATCCATTCTGTTACCGTTGTTTCTGTAAGTAATTGGATTGATGAATTCTTAATCTTTTTAAGGTATGATTCCGCATAAGAAGGTCCACTCAATACACGATGAATATCCCTCATTCCAAACCCCAGATGATTACAAAGACGCGGTACACCACCCGCCTGCGTGTCACGGTCAACAATGATGATATCTTGAATACCCATTTGGGTTAATTGTAGTGCAGCAGCCATTCCGGCCGGTCCGGCGCCAATAATCAGAACATCCGTATTAAAGACTTTCATTGACCACCTCCACATTCAATTCTCTCTATTTCCAACTCAAAAATTTCATTTACGTCAGCCGAACAGTGAAATCCCTGACAACGTCCCTGCATACAACGGGTACGGCGTCGAAGTCCGTCTAATGTTATTGCCGGTATAGGTCCATGTAAAGCATTTTTTATTTCTGCAAGCGTTACTCTTTCACAATGGCAAACAATTCTACCATAATCTTTATTTTGAGCTATTAGTTCTTCCGATTGATAGGGACGTTCTTCCTTCTGTCCGATATAAGGCATTTTAATACTTTTAAAGTCCTCTTTCTTTATCAACGTAACGCCTGCCTCCTTTAAAAGCTCAAGCACATATTCTGCAATCCCCAAAGAAGAAGAGAGTCCTGTTGACCGGATTCCACCTACGCATACATATCTTTTATCTGAATGTAAATAAATTTGATAATCGCTATGGTCAGTCGCTGCACGCAAACCGGCATAGGTAGAAGTTATCTCCTCATCTAATAATTGTGATATAATTCCTTCCCCTTTTTTCCATAAAAACTCCAATCCATCCGCACTCGTGCTCGTCTCTTCTTTGTCATCCAAATCCTCTGCCGTCGGGCCTAACATAATGTTACCAAAAACAGTCGGACTAACAAGCACTCCCTTCGTTATAGCAGTTGGGACCGGCAGTAAAACATGATTTACTAAGTGAAGCGCTAATTTATCAAAAACGATCAGTTCACCACGTCTTGGTGTAACCTGAAAGCGGTCAAACCCGAACATACGGTCAATAACATCCGAATTAAGCCCGGCAGAGTTGATTATATATCGACTGCGAACCTCACCGCCTGTCCCGGACAGAATATATGAATCCTTATTCTCAACAATTTTTTCAATCGGAAAATCTAATAATAAGTCAACGTCATTCAATACAGCCTGACTCGCAAAAGCCAATGGAACGGTAAATGGACAGATAATGGATTCCCCGGGCACCATTAAACCGCCAAGGGCGCCGGAATTTACATGAGGTTCCAATTCATAGACCTGTTCAACCGAAAGTAAATGAACATCTGTCACTCCATTTTTATGTGCCTTTTCAAGAATGCCTTCTAAAGAATTAAATTGATCTTCATTCCAGGCGATAAGAACGGCACCACTTTTTTCGTGCGGGATACCCGCTTCGGGTACATAATCAAGCAAAAGTTCATACCCGCGTGTTAATAATTTTTGTTCAAGGCTGCCGGTTTTGGCATCAAAACCTGTATGCCAAATTGCCGTATTGGCTTTGCTGGTTCCAGCGCCAACATCAGATTTTGCCTCGAGTAAAATGCACTCAAGATCATATTTTGATAACTCTCTGGCAATAGCTGCTCCTACCGCACCTGCGCCGACAACAGCAACATCGTACACTTTTTTAGGATTTGTCATGGAAAGATACTTTCATAAAATTATTAATCATTTATTCTATTCTTAAAATTTTTAATCCTTATTATTTGTGTTGGTTTCACTACACGAAATTATATGTTTTGTTTGCTTTACAACACGAGGCAATATATTAACCGAATAACTCAATGTCAAATAATATTATAGATTTTTTTTACGTTACCACTCGTAAGGGACTATTTATCACTTTTAAACGCATCGGGTAAGCTAAATGTAATAGATTAAGAAGTGATTATTATTTCTGTATGAGCAATTCAGTCCCTCTAAGTAAAATTTAGAAACAAGATAACACACAAGTGGTTTTGAAGGGAAAGAATGAAGAAGAAATAGCATCATGGTAAGAATGGCATAAGATGGATATGATCAATTTTGCGTTATTTAAAAATAAAACGTTTTGGATATAATTTCTAATAAACACAGGAATATTGACATTATACACAAAATTGCGCATTCGTGATTATGATATTAGTTTTCATATTCCTGGTTTAATTGATTTGGAACAGGAGCATTGACTTCATTTCGCCAATTATTTAGAAGGGATAACAGTTCCTCCACTTTTTGGGGATAATCATTCGCTAAATTTCTTTTTTCACTAATGTCTTCTTTTACGTTATATAATTCTATCCCATTATCTTCAAAATATTGATGGAGCTTCCAATCACCGAATCTTACCACGGAACCCGGCCTGGTTCTAAATAATAAATCCCGATTTTGATTATTGCTCCTATTTCGTGATTCTAAATAGATAGGGAAATGCCAAAACAATGGTTGAGGATCAGGATTTTCAGTCTCCATTATAATGGGTAATAGACTTCGGCCATCAAACGTATATTTATTTAAATCTATCTTAGCAACTTGCAATATGGTCGGAAAGATGTCTAAATTGGTTATAGGTACATCATTGTGGGTGTTTGGAGGAATAATCCCATTCCAAACAAATAGGAATGGTACCCGGATCCCTCCTTCATAATAACTGCCTTTCCCCGCTCTAAGAGGCATTTGATTTGTTATTCCATAAACACCTCCATTGTCTGATGTCAACACAATAAATGTATTATTCATTATTCCCAATTCATTCAATGTGGAAATCAATAATCCAATATTTCTGTCAAGATTATCTATCATTGTGGCATAGTCTACATTCCTCTGACCATTTCGTTCCGGCTTATCTCTATATTTATATTTCAAACTATCTACCGGCTGTATCGGTGTGTGAACGGCATAAGGAGCATAATACAACAAAAACGGTTTTTTTGCAGACGTTATAAATTCAATAGCCTTTGTCATTATTAAATCTGTCAGATATTCTTCATTCTCAGCCACTAAATCGACATTTCCATATGGAGGATAATAGCTGCTTGGATGACCGTTATGCCCTCCCCCAATATTTATATCAAAACCATATTTTTGGGGGTCGTCACTTAAATGCCATTTTCCCGCATGACACGTTGTATACTCATTTACCTGTAAAATTTTTGGAAAAGTAGGATATTTATTAACTAAAACAGTGATATTTTTTGTGGGAATAAGCTTTCTTTCTTTTGATTCTCCCCGTTCTGAAGAACCTACGGTATAAATACCATGACGAGGTGTCCATTGTCCTGTCAGTAGACCTGCCCTGCTTGGAGCACAATTTGCAGCTGAGGCATATCCATTGGTAAAAATCATGCCTTGTTTTGACAAACTATCGATATTGGGCGTTTCATAAAATTCACTACCCATATAACTCAGGTCTTTCCATCCCAAGTCATCAATATTAATAACAATAATATTTGGTTTACCCTGTTGTTTGTAATTACTACAGGATAAATGAAGCTGTGTGGATAATAATATGATAATTAATAATTTATTCATCCGCCTCCGACATAGCTCGTTATTTTATTAAAATTGCTTTACCTATCTTTTGATATCCTGCTGATTCAAACTTATAAAAATATATTCCGGATGGCATTTTTCTACCAACAGAATCTGTTCCATTCCATATTATAGAATAGGAGCCGGGATTCATCCTCTTATTTATTAATGATTTTACCAGTTCACCGGCGGCTGAATATATTCTAAGTTTTACATTTCCGGTGTTAGAAATATCAAACTTAATTGTAGTACTTGGGTTGAACGGATTCGGATAATTGTCATATAATTTTGATTCTCTTATGATATTTTTTGGATATTCCTCTACAGCGCTACCCGTAGAAACTGTAAACGTTTTCTCCTCAGACCATTCTGACCATTGTAAATTTTTATCACGGTAACGTACCCGCCACCAAAAAGTTTTCCCTACTTCCAAATTATCACCGGTATATACATACATAGTAAGATCAATCCCGTCATTTTTATCAATCGGAATAAATTCAGGCGCCCCGGTATCCCAGAAAATATTTTCAAAATCTCTTTTTTCATCCATTTTAGGATTGATATATTCTCCTGCCTGGTCGCTTACCTGAAACTGTGAACTTAATATTTCATAGGTTCCATTATAGGATGATGCTTGAAGAGTAATAGGTATAACAACCTCTTCTTCTTTTTCGGGTGTCACTGCTTCAGGAGTCGTCGGTGGTGTTTCATCTGCTTTATTTCTAAAAAATTCATCAACTTTCCTGATGGGATTAAAAATAATTTTTCCACCCTGCCCATCTTCCTGACCAATCGCATACACAGCAGCATTATAAATTTTATTTTCCACATCAATATCAAAAAGTGTAAAACTCCAATAATCATACGTTTTTTGTATTTCGGGATAATCTATCTGATGACCGGGATATTCTCCCCATGTATCTAATTCAGCACCGCCGCCGCCATTCTCCACAAGTCGTAAATTACCCTCCAATACTTGTCCTCTTTCATAAGCGTGAGAATGACCATACGTTAAAACATCTGCTTTACTATATTTATTCATAATGGGAATAACATGATCCTGCACATACGATTCATTCCCATAAGTCCAAATTTCGCTATGCCCCGGGCGATGTGTATAAGCAATCACCCAATCAATGGTTGAATCATTCTCAGCTGATTGCATAAGATTGTCTAACCATTCCAACTGTGTATCTGTATGGAATATACTATGAACTGCAATAAATAAAACACGACCGTATTGAAATGAATAGTAATATTCTCCTTGTGGTCCCGCAAAATCTTCATATTTCATATAATAATAATAATTATCGGCATCATGTTCATGGTCGCCAATACTTACCATGACGGGTACATTGGCAGAAATCTGGGACAACGGCATAAACCATTCATCTTTATATTGCGAAAGTGTAGGTCCGTAAGTAACAATATCACCATTGCTGAGAAGCAGATTTAAATTATTTTCTACTTTTTCATCTCCATATATTTCTATTACCTTTTCCTTAACAGCTGAAACAACATCCGTAAATTGATCGGGATAGGTACGGGTATCACCGATAACGGCAAAACGGATGCGTCCGGTTTTTTGACCGGGTAAGGGTGCTGTCTTAAAAGTAAATATGTCTGACTTCATAGTATCTGTTACAGCGCGATAGTAATATATTGTATTCGCTTCAAGATTAGTTAATTTTACCCAATGCCATGTGGTTGAATCTTCAAAAACATGTACATCACCGGTCTCACTCTCTCCTAAGGCTTCTGTTGTGCCATACTCAACAATAGATTCAGGACTTATAGAAGCATGCCAACTGACATAAATTGAAGTAGCTGTCGGTGATTGTAAATAGGGATAGATAACCGTATCCGGCGGGGCGACAGGGACTGGTGGTTTTTCATGATAGCCACCAAGAGCTGACATTTCAGAATCGGTTAGAGCTGATGAAAAGAGTTTTACATCCGCTACATCAATCGTATAATCTTCTCCATTCTCATCCGCAAAAAGTAAAAAGGCATTTTCCAAAGAGAATCTGCTGTCAATACTATTTACTTTCCCTTTTAAATCTTTGTATCCATCGATATAATAGTTATATAATTCTCCGTTTTTTACGGAAATACCT
>JAUVIB010000038.1 GCA_030592985.1 Calditrichaceae bacterium
CAGGGGACTTGCAGACGGTTGTTTATGATTTAACGGCGATGAAAATTTGGGTTGCCAATGCTAAAGCCGATGATGAAAGCGGCCCGCTTGCAGCCTATGACCGCCAATTTATTGAGTTTGATATGAATCAAATATTTGGTAACGCTGAAAAAATGGCGAAAAAATAGAATAATACCTAAATTGTGAGATTCTTGTTATAACGTATATTTCCAATAAATTAGCAAAATCAATTAGGTTAAAAGAAAATCTAAAGGTGGCTGAGCCTGTCGAAGCCCCGTCGCCCCTTCGACAGGCTCAGGGAGCTTATTCAAAGCCATGTCTTTTATATAAGCACCAAACAATCGTTCATTTTAGGTGAAATTTATTTTAGGCTTAGTCATTCGATAAGTAATTATGAATAATATATATGCAAGTTGACTTTTTAGCTGTTTTTCTAATTGGGCTTATCGGAGGATTTAGTCATTGTCTTGGTATGTGTGGCGGTTTTGTTCTTACATATTCAATAAAAATATCTGAAAATGATAGTAATAAAAATAATACAGTTTGGCAGAAAGTATATCCACATTTATTGTATAGTGGTGGAAGGATAATCACTTATACGTTCCTTGGTGAAATATTTGGCTTGCTTGGCAGTACAATCGGATTGATATTCTCTATGAAAAATTTCCAAGGAGGGCTTCAGTTGTTTGCCGGTATTGTCATGTTCTTCATGGGGTTGGACTTAGCCGGTTTTATTAAAGCTTTGCCGCCAAATAGTTTTCCGGGGATAAGTAGTTTTAAAAAATTGGTTGGTTCTTTGTTTAATAAGGTAAATCGAAGTAATGTATTTGGCTTAGGAATTGTCTTGGGGTTTATTCCCTGTGGGTTAGTTTATTCGGTTGGCGCCCAGGCTGCCGCAACACAAAGCCTGCTTAAAGGTGGCTTAACCATGTTTGTTTTTGGCTTAGGGACCGTTCCTGCAATGATTTTAAGCGGAGTAACAGCTAATGTTCTTTCCTTCCGTGTAAGAAGCAGACTGTATAAATTAGCAGCATTACTGGTAATTCTTTTGGGTATATTGACAATTCTACGTGGAGTAGATGCTTTAAATTGGGTTAATATTTATTGGCTGTTTTAAAGAAGAGGCGGAGTAATTGAGTCGCATTGAAATAGAGACAATAAATCCTGATATTTTTTATCATCAAAGTGAAAAGGGGCAAATCCATTGTTCGCATTGTGGTGAGGTATGTCCCGATGCAAGTATTACATCCGGGGATAAAGTTTTTTGCTGTCCCGGATGCCGGCTTGTTTATGAAATATTAGCTGAAAACGATCTATGTGATTATTACAATATTGATGAAAATGCAGGCGTTAAGCAAAATAATCCAATTCATTCTTCAAAATTTGATTATCTAAATGATGAAACGATAATCCAAAAGTTAATTGACTTCTCGGACGGTATAAGCACTAAAGCAACCTTTCATATTCCTGATATGCATTGCAGTTCCTGTGTTTGGCTTTTAGAGAGTTTATATCGTTTAAATGGATCTATTACTTATTCTACTGTAAATTTTCTTAAAAAGGAATTATCAGTCACTTATAATGTTACAGAGATTAGTTTACGGGGTGTTGTAGAACTTTTATCTTCTATTGGTTATGAACCACAAATTACTCTTGAGAGCATTCATAAAAAAGTTAATAGCGACTCAGACAGGGATTTATATATTAAAATAGGTGTAGCGGGATTTTGTTTTGCCAATATAATGATGCTAAGTTTTCCCGAATACCTTGTACAGTATGATAAGGTAGAGCCTCAGATTAAAATGGTTTTTACTTATTTAGCTTTAATCCTTTCATTTCCGGTGTTTTTCTACAGTAGTATCGATTATTTCAAGTCTGCTTTAAAAGGCTGGCAGCAAAAGATGGTCAATATGGATGTTCCGATTTCTCTTGGGATATTGACCTTGTTTATTCGCAGCACTTATGATATCGTTTCCGGATCGGGCACAGGTTTTATGGATTCGTTTTCAGGTTTGGTGTTTTTATTATTATTAGGCAAACTTTTTCAAAAAAAAACGTATGATACGCTATCATTTGACCGTGATTATAAATCCTATTTCCCTATTTCCGTTACAAAGAAATCAGCAGGAAAAGAAACGACGATTCCATTGGAGAATTTAAAACAAGGTGATCGTATTGTGATTCGTAATCAGGAGATAATTCCCGCTGATTCAATATTAATTAATGGCGCTGCTTTTATTGATTATAGTTTTGTGACAGGAGAATCTAACCCGGTAACATTGATTTCAGGGGATGTTATTCATGCCGGCGGGAGGCAAATTGGCGGTGTTTTGGAAGTGGATATTATTAAGTATATCTCCAATAGTTATTTGACGCGTTTATGGAATGATGACACCTTTAAAAAAAGTTATGTAAGCAAAATAACAACCCTTTCCAATTCAATTAGTAAATATTTTACGATAATTGTTTTATTATTAGCCGGTGGGTCAGCTTTATATTGGTTAAGAACCGACTTCACAATGGCTATAAATGCTTTTACAGCTGTTTTAATCGTTGCCTGTCCCTGTGCATTGGCTTTATCAACGCCTTTTACACTTGGGAATGTTTTGAGAATCTTCGGTAAGAACAAATTCTATTTAAAAAATATCTCGGTTATTGAAGCGCTGGCTCGAATTAACAGTGTGGTATTTGATAAAACAGGTACCATTACCAGGAGTCAAAAGGCTAAAATTAACTTTACAGCATCTCCGGGAACATTCAGCGAATTATCTAAAGACGAAAAACTTGAAATTTACTCTATGGTCAGAGAATCCGGTCATCCTTTAAGCCGGTATATATATAAATTTTTTCCGAGTCAAAAGCCTTTAGAGGTTAAAGAATATCATGAGGTTGCAGGACAGGGAATAAAAGGCAGGGTAAACGATAATGAAATAATAATCGGCTCCAATTCATTTTTACGGATTGATAATAAGAAAACTAGAAAAACGAGCGCTACGGTTGTGTATATTAAGATTAATGGAAAATTTCGTGGTTATTTTCAAATTTCAAATTCCTATCGATTGGGATTAAAAGAAGTTGTTAGTGGTATGGTAAATCGATACAAAATATATCTTCTGACAGGGGACAATGACAGTGAGAAATTAAAATTATCGAAAATTTTCTTAAATAAAGCGAAGTTATTTTTTAATCAATCTCCTTATGCTAAACTAAATTTTATTAAAAAGCTTCAAAAATCCGGTGAAAAAGTCTTGATGATAGGCGATGGATTAAATGATGCCGGCGCTCTTAAGCAAAGCGATGTGGGTATATCAATTTCTGAAGATGTAAATACATTTTCGCCCGCTTGTGATGCTATTCTTGAATCGGATAAGTTTAATCTTTTATATGATTTTATAAAACTTTCTAAAGCAAGTATGAAAATTATTATAGTTAGTTTCTCAATTTCATTTTTTTATAATTTAGTTGGATTGTATTTTGCCATGCAGGGGACATTATCTCCGTTGATTGCGGCCATTTTAATGCCGATCAGTTCGATTTCAGTGGTATTGTTTACTACCGGGTCTACAGCTTTAATGGCCAAAAGAATAAAATTATTATAAAGCATGGATTATTATGAGCGCAATTGTAGTTTTAATTTTCGGCAGTTTGCTAGTTTCAATCGGTTTTTTGATAGCCTTTATCTGGGCTGTGAAAAGCGGACAATTTGATGATAAATATACACCGTCAATCCGCATGTTATTTGATGATAAGATAAACCAGATAAGCTCAAAGAAAAAAAATACAAAAGAAGAAGAGGAGTAGCTTATGTCTAACGTTGAAACCTTTTATTATGACAATAAAACGGTAAGGAATTTTGCTTATGCTACCATATTTTGGGGTGTGATAGGAATGTTGGTCGGTGTAATAATTGCATTTCAACTGTTTTTACCTTCTTGGAATTTAGGCATTTCATATATGACATTTAGTCGTTTGCGGCCTTTACATACCAATGCAGTTATTTTTGCTTTTGTGGGTAACGGTATTTTTATGGGAGTCTATTATTCGTTGCAAAGGCTACTGAAAACAAGAATGTATAGTGATATGTTATCCCGTATTCATTTTTGGGGATGGCAGATTATAATTACAGCAGCTACGATTACATTACCACTTGGATATACGGTAAGTAAAGAATATGCTGAATTGGAATGGCCTATCGACATTATGATAACAGTGATATGGGTTGTATTTGGTACCAATATGATTGGTACGATCATGAAACGCCGTGTAAAAAATCTATATGTTGCAATTTGGTTTTATATTGCAACTTTCTTCACCGTTGCTTTACTGCATGTTTTTAATTCAATTGAGATCCCGGTTAGTTTTCTTAAAAGTTATCCTGTTTATGCAGGTGTACAGGACGCTCTTGTACAATGGTGGTATGGACATAATGCTGTTGCTTTCTTCTTAACAACACCCTATTTGGGATTGATGTACTATTTTCTTCCCAAGGCCGCAAACCGACCGGTTTATTCTTACAGGCTTTCAGTGATTCATTTCTGGTCTTTAATATTTTTATATATTTGGGCAGGTCCTCATCATTTGCTTTACACCTCTTTACCGGATTGGGCACAATCGCTTGGTACCGTATTTTCGATTATGCTTATCGCTCCATCATGGGGAGGTATGTTAAATGGATTGCTGACACTGCGGGGAGCCTGGGATCGAGTGCGTGAAGACCCAATTTTAAAAATGATGGTTGTTGCCGTAACGGCATACGGTATGGCAACGTTTGAAGGCCCTATGATGGCTTTAAAGAATGTTAATGCTTTATCTCATTATACAGATTGGACAATTGGCCATGTACACATTGCTACTTTAGGTTGGAATGGACTGCTTACATTTGCTATATTATATTGGTTGATTCCAAGAATTTTCAAAACGGAACTATATTCCAAAAAGTTAGCCAATGTGCATTTTTGGATTGCTACACTTGGAATAATTTTTTATGCTGTTGCTATGTATTGGACAGGTATCACACAAGGTCTAATGTGGAAACAGTTTACCCCTGAGGGCTATCTGTTGTATCCGAACTTTTTAGATACGGTCATTCAGCTATTACCAATGTATGCTGTTCGGGCAACCGGTGGAACCCTTTATCTTACCGGTGCTTTGATTATGGTCTATAATTTAGCGAAAACTATTCAGGGCACAACTCTGGAAGCTAATGAAAAGGCTCATGCACCCGCATTGGTTAAAAACATAGAAAGTACGAAAAAAAGGCATTGGCATGAATGGATTGAGAGACGTCCAATCCAGTTTTTTATTGCTACAACAGTAGTCGTAGCTATTGGAGGATTGGTTGAGATTATACCATTGTATCTTATTAAATCAAATGTGCCGACGATCGCCAGTGTAAAGCCATATACGCCATTGGAGCTGGAAGGACGAGATATTTATGTGCGTGAAGGATGTTATGTGTGCCATTCTCAACAGATAAGACCATTTCGTTCTGAGGTAGAACGTTATGGCGAATATTCAAAAGCAGGAGAATTTGTTTACGATCATCCATTTCAATGGGGATCTAAACGTACAGGGCCGGACTTACATCGGATTGGTGGTAAATATCCCGATGCCTGGCATTATAATCACATGCTAAATCCGGAAACAATGTCACCAGGGTCGATAATGCCGCCATATCCATGGATTATTGATGATGATTTAGATAAATCTGATCTTGCTACAAAGATACGGGTAATGCAAACTCTTGGCGTACCTTATCCCGAGGATTATGATAATATTGCTGTGCATGATCTTGAAAAACAAGCAGCGGAAATTGCTGCATCGTTGAATGATCAAGGTGTTGAGGCCGATCCTAATAAGGAGATTATTGCCTTGATTGCCTATTTACAAAGATTAGGTACAGATATTAAAAAAGGTGGTAACCATTCCGCCACTTTAAAAAATAAATAATAAATTCTTATAAATGATAAGTGGAATAAAATTATGCTAAAGGAAATATTTAGAGCTATTCCCGGAATAAATATCTTTCCATTGATATCGTTAATATTGTTTTTTACAATATTTGTTATAGTTACAATTTGGATTTTGCGGGTAAAAGAATCATATATAAAAAAGATGGAAGAATTACCACTTGATGACAATTCGGATCATTTTGATAACGGAGAGAATTAAAATGGCTAAAGAAAAAGATATTTTGTTGGATCATGATTATGATGGTATTAAAGAGCTTGATAATGATTTACCTCCATGGTGGGTTTATTTATTTTACTTTACTATTGTATTTTCTGTTGTTTATTTTATCTATTATCACGTTACTGATATGGGAGATTTACCTATCGCTGAACTGCATAAAGAGTATGATCCGAATTGGGAAAAAAGCAGTTCGGATGGTCCTTTTAGTGCTTATAGTTCACCTTTTACGGTTTCTGAAGGTGATATGACGCCCTATTTACAGGAGCAATTCAGTTATTATATTGGTCAGAATGTTACTTCGGAAGCGCTTATGATGACCGCTATGCAGAGAGCGAATACGGAACAATTGGAAAAATTAAAACAGGCTTTCCCCAATTTGTGGGAAAAATTAATTACATCGGAAGGCCCTATTACAGCGAAGGCCATCGGGGAGTCAACGGCAGCCGGAACATCTCCTCCGATGGAAGATATAAAGCCTCTTATTGATGCTGGCAGTCTGACAGAAGGTAAGGATATTTTTATAAGAAATTGTGTGAGTTGTCATGGAGCGAACGGTGAAGGTGGAATCGGCCCAAATATGACCGATGATTATTGGATTCATGGTGCAAAAATGAGTGAAATGGTTTATATTATTATTAATGGCGTACCTGCAAAAGGGATGATTCCCTGGAGAGGTACCTTGTCGGATGAACAGATAATTAAGGTATCCAGTTTCCTTCAAACACTCCGTGGGACAAATCCAGAAAATGCTAAAGCGCCACAGGGTGAATTGGTTGAACTTGCCGAGGGCGAGGGAGAATGATCATTACATCTCGGGGGTAAAATTATAGATATAATTTGAATTCGGTTTGAATATAAAATGGGGGAATATCGGACAGGATAAAATTGCAGGATTAATATGAATAAAAGTAATGAGAAAGATGGCAGTTACCGTGATAAAGTATCGACGGTTGATAAAGACGGTAAGCGTGTCTGGATTTTCCCCAAAAAACCAATAGGTTCTTTGTACAAAGCCCGTGTATGGGTAAGTTACCTGCTGCTATCCATATTATTTATTGGACCCTTTATTAAAGTTGATGGGAATCAATGGCTTCTGCTAAATTTAATTGAGCGAAAATTTATAATATTTGGAGTTGTCTTCTGGCCTCAGGATTTCCATCTTTTTCTATTTGCTTCATTAACTTTTGTTGTTTTTATTGTTCTGTTTACGGTTATTTTTGGAAGGATATGGTGTGGTTGGGCATGTCCGCAAACCATTTTTATGGAAATGGTATTCCGAAAGATTGAGTATTTGATTGAAGGAACCTCTGCTCAACAAAAGGCTTTGAAGAAAGCTCCGTGGACATTGCCAAAAATATTTAAAAAAACATTAAAACATGTCGTTTTCCTTGTTTTTTCTTTCGCGATTGGGCATGCTCTTTTGGCTTATATAATTGGTGTGGACGGTGTTAGGAAAATCGTGACTCATTCACCCTCTGAGCATTTTACCGGCTTTATTGCAATGGTTTTGTTTAATCTCTTCCTCTATTGGGTTTATGCTTTTTTTCGTGAACAAATTTGTACATTGGTTTGTCCTTATGGCAGGCTTCAGGGCGTATTACTTGATCAAAATTCTATTATTGTATCTTATGATTATTTACGCGGTGAACCGAGAGGTAAATTAGATAGGAAAAAATCTGAGGAGCATAAAGGTGATTGTATAGATTGCAGCATTTGCGTTGATGTTTGTCCCACCGGAATAGATATCCGTAATGGGACTCAATTAGAATGTATAAATTGCACTGCCTGTATTGATGCATGTAATGGTGTTATGGAAACAATTAATAAGCCACACGGACTTATTCGCTATGATTCTTCAAATGGAATTAAAACAGGTGAAAAATTAAAATTCAGCGGTAGAATTGCAGGATATTCTTTAGTATTAGCCCTGTTGATCGTTATTTTGTCTTTTCTATTGCTTACACGTGATGCGGTTGAGGTGAATATTTTACGAACTCCCGGAACTCTGTTTGTTGAATCAAATGATGGAATAATTCTAAATTATTATAATATTGAAATTGTAAATAAATCATTTGAGGATATATCTATTGGTTTGGATCTTATGTCTCCTATCGGTAGCATCAGCAAAAAAAATATCCTGATACAGAAAAATAATTTAATGAAGACAACCTTAACAATTGATATCCCTTTAGAAAAGATTCGCATGGCATATACGCCATTAAAAATTAAAATCACCTTAGACGGTGAAATAATTGAAGATATAAATACAATGTTTTTAGCGCCTGCAAATAAGTTGAAGAAAACTAAAAAATGAAAAAATCAACCATTTGGCCGATAGGAATAACAGCAGTTTATATGGTTTTTGTTCTCGGGATGATTGTGTTTGTTATGTTCTCTATTACTGTGAATACCGATCTTGTGGAAAATGACTACTATCAGAAGGGCTTGATGTATCAAACGCATATTAACCGTGTTGAGAAAACGGCAAAATTATCACAGCCGTTAAAATATTCCTATAATAGTCAGGATACAAAGTATATCATTACTGCCCCGCAAGATATTGCACTGTCTGAAGTTAGTGGTGAAGTATTATTCTTCAGGCCTTCAAATAAGAAATTAGATAAAAAAATTCCTTTACAATTCAATAGTAATGGAATTCTTGAATATTCCACATCATCAATGATAAAAGGACTTTGGCGTGTGAAAATATTTTGGAACATCGGGCAAGATGAATATTATAATGAAGATATTATTAGTGTACGATAATAAATTCAAATATATTTTAAATAGTTTTTGAAATAGCCCGGGTTTATATTATACTTAATTTTAATAATTCTTTAAGTGTAATTGAAGAAGTATAATTGATCAGTCTGTAAATTGATAGAATAACTATCATTCGTTGGCAGTTTTTTATAATGCAGCTTGTTCTATTCCTTTTAATAATACAGGAGTTTGGATAAATTTATGGAAAAAAAATATAAAGGAATCAGTCGCATTGATTCGAGTCATACGCATGGATGGTATGTACGTATTTATGCCAATGGCAAAGTTTTTGACTCAAAATTATTCAGCGATAAACAATTTGGCGGTAAAAAAGCCGCATTGAAGAGTGCGTTAATGTATAGGGATCAACGCCAGGGTGTTGCGGCACTTGCCAAATCTCTTGAGAAAAAGGAGAAAAACCGTCTGTTTTTTACCAAGCCTCCACGGAACAATAAAACCGGAGTGGTAGGTGTTAATGAAGTAAAAACAGTCTCAAGAGGAAAGTCGGTTCATTATTTTCAGGCAACCTGGAATGAAAATGGAAAACCGCATACTAAGAAGTTTTATGTCTATGAAAAAAGAACTGCAGAAAATGCCTTGAAAATGGCTGCTGATTACAGAAAAAAGATGGAAGAAAAGCTTTGGAATTAAATGAATGAATCAGATTCCATTGAAAATTGCATTAATTAAATTACTTGCTTCAGTCGCCTGCGATTCATCTACGTACAAATTAACTCCTATCAGAAGCGAGGAAGTAGTTGTTCCCAATATCCCTACATCGGCTGATTTAAGTATGCAGCCAATGTCGTTTTGTTTGAGTAATTGTTTTCCCTGTTCGGCAAATGCTCTGTCAGGGAAATTTTTGATTAAAATAAGTTTATCCATGATCCTCTCGATTTATTTTAAATATGATTTTATAATATCTAAAGATTAGTTATATTCTAAGCCATTTATAATAAATGTGCAATTGTTTTTTTAAATTAATTTGTAATGCTCTACTAAATTGGGATTGTTTGTCAGTAACTAGTGAGTATTTTAATCCATTTCTATGAATAACTAAGTAGTGTCTGAACGAAAAGTACATGTCCGTCATTGTCCCGACTGATCGGGAGAATTTATCCCGATGTGGCAATCCCACATGGATGATATAACCTACTGTTTTTTAATGGGATTGCTTCGTCGCTATCGCTTCTCGCAATGACACCATTCTGTAGTAATTTCATTGATTTACTACTTTTCGTTCAGACACTATATAGCAACGCTTCATACTTTTTTTGTTAGAAACCACCCCATATTTAAAAATAATAAATATTATCAGGCTGTCATGTTATTCGATTTCAGTATATATTAAATGAGAATATCTTTTTTCCAACCAAGTTTTATCAACTCGATTTTTTCTGGATTAGCCGTGCCGAGATGATATCGTGTATCAGCCAAAAATATATGCTTGGGTGGTGGATTCAATGGACGATTTTCTTTAAAAAATTGATTTCTCTTTTCCTGAAGAATTTTAACCCCAACCGCATCCACTGCGACAGGATCTAATCCAACAATTAATCCTTTGAATGCCCAAATATATTGCGGGCTAAAATGATGTGGTCCAACACCATGAAAAAGAGGTGTAAAAAGAACTAAAACATTTAGTCTGGTTTTACCCTTAATCGATGGTAGAAACCAAATTTTTGCCAAATCAGCACAAGAATCAGGGTGATATTCCGCTGGTTTTTTTACAAACATGATATAATTTTTAATTAGGGAACCAACACCTGACCAATGATGTGTCCGTAGAGGCCTGGCGTTAATCAGCGCTGTCGCTTTTTGAAAGATGGGATCATTGAGAATACCACGATCATTTAATCCAATATTCTCCTTAGCGACACCCACATCTATTAAACGTTTTTTGATAGCGTTTTCCACCGCTGATGTAGTTGACAGATGGCGCCATACATTTGTCTTTATGCCAACCACATCGTTTGGCCTGACAATCTTTTGCCATGCTTTCAGCGGATCATCCACATCTAAAAGAGCCGTAACTGCATCATCAAGCATTTTTTTTACAATTCCAGGTTGTGGTTTATTGAGATTGTTAATGACATGTTCATCTCGGACTAATACCACCCGGGTTTTCTTTTCCGTACTCCCGAAAGCCTTTTCCCCAAAACTTAAATATAGCAGGCCTGCAGCAGTGGCTGAAGCGCTGCCTTTGAGAAAGTCTCTTCTTGTTTTTAAGCGATTTTTCATTTTTAAATCCAATGTTTTAAATTAATAAAATTAATTCCACAGTTCACTTTTTATGAAGATTTTTTTGAATTTTTTCTATTAGTTTTTGAACAGATTCTTTCCGTGGGGCGTCAAATACAACGATAAGAACATTCTCACTCAATTTGCAGCCAACCCATTTTCCATTTCTTTTTACATAAGGCGTTTTTAATAGCATCGGTAAATACGAAGCTGCAAAATCATTACGAGCAGTTTTTGCATCCGATTTATTGGGATAAATAAGTAAAAGCAATATTTGGCGAAGTTCCCTTTCCCCATATTTAGCCAATATTACTTCAGTTTTATTATCAATATGGAGGATATTTTCGTTTGAAATAAAATGGTATGAGTTTAACCAGATGTGATGCCGAAAATAGCGGATCGATTCTTTGACAAGTAATGTTTGCGGTAATAAGTTTAAAATGTCTGGAAGAGGGCCTTCGGATTTTATGGACGATTCGATGTGCCGGGCAATTTGAAAAGCCGTTTGCTTCGCTTTTTCTGTTTCAGGTGTAAAAAGAAGGGATACATAAAAGCGATCTTTCCAGAAAAGTAGTAAGCCGGGTACATACTGAGAACCTTGTCCAAAAGTTGTATCTTCTTTCTCCCGTGAATAGGAAAAAACACCATAGGCATTCTGTGACGTTGCCATATCAAACACATCTACGATGATATCAGGCTGGTTGGATGATGTATAAATTCTGCTAAACAATTTATGATAACCATAGGATAAAAAAAGTTCAGCTCCTCCATTGATATATTCATGCAAATTATGCGGCCCTAAAACCTGGTCTTTTCCTTCGACAATCCAATCCTTAATTTCATTAGGGATTAGTTCAGCAAGATTCCTTTCCATTGGCTGCCCCACCAAAGCTTTTATGATTATTAAGTAAATAATTGTTGCACTTATAAAGGTTTTATGGTTAGCAAACATATTCCATATTCCATCAAGTTTAAAAAAACAATACCATTATATAAAAATTTACTTCTATGCATTATCAAGTTTTCAGTTACTATTTAGTGTCTGAACGAAAACAGTTAATCAATAAAAAATGTAGCATAACGGTGTCGGTAAATTAAGAAAACGGTCTCACTTTTTTTTACGGTGTAGAAATATTATAAAAATATTTGTACTATGACATCTCATAAAAAAAGGAGACCGTTATGAATGAATCAAATTTAAGTACAAAATCGAGTAAAACCAAATGGACCCAAGTTGAGTATGATCATTATGTTGCAATTGATTGGTCACAGGTTAATATCGCCCTTGCCCGATCCACATGCAAGAATCCGGAACCCAAAGTTCTTCAATGGGAAAAAAGCGATATAAAATTAGTAAAAGAATATCTAAGTAAATTAAACGGTTCTATTATTATGACAATTGAAGAAACAACCACATCACACTGGCTGTATGTAGAGCTTAAAGGTTTCGTTGATCGCATAATAATTTGTGCGATCCTTATCATAATCGTCTGCTAAGCGATGGACCAAAGACCGATAAAATTGACGCGGTTAAACTTTGTAAATTATTAAGGGGTGGTTTTTAAAAGAAGTATTTCATACAACGGATGAATTAAATAATTCTCGTTAATTATTAAGCGCTTATGATGATTTAAAAAAAGCAGGTGTTCGTGCTCAGAATCAACGTAGCGCCGTATATAGAGCACAAGGTTTTCAGTATAAAAAGAATTCTTTACCGCAATTAAAAAAGCAGTTGGATGATAGTGGTTTTGCAAAATTTATAACAGATTGGCAAGATGACGTCATAAATGATTATTATTCTGATAAAGCTGATTTTGAAAAGAAAATTGAAAAAGAGGTAAAAAAAACCAAAATAATGAAAAACCTTTCCAGGATATCCGGAATAGGTACAATATCAGCTTTCGAAATAGTTTCCATAGTAGTACAACCCCGGAGATTTAAAAACAAAGGTAAATACCTAACCTGGACAAGCCAGAACCAACAAATTAAATTTCATCGCTGAACTTGGATTCAAGACATTATAGTTTGTCATTTCCGCCCGCCTGAGGCGGGCTATCGGGAATCTAAATTTCATCATTTAGATTCCTGCTTAAGCTTGTACCTGTATGTTTAAAGCAGGTAACATGCAGCCGTGCCTCAGGCAGGAAAATAATTTAAATGACCTACTTTGAGTTTTAAATGAAAAAAATATAAATTCAATTCCTGCCAAAAAATACACGAATATTAGTAATAAGATACTACAAGTAAGTACTTTAGCAAACTTTTAATTTTAAAAAAGAGCGTCAATACTCTTTTTGTTACATTCTGACTAATTGATTGTTATATCCTTAGTTTTCGTACCAGGCTCTATTGATACTTGCATATTCTGCCCAACTTTCCTGATACAAATAACATAGATTGTCTTGATAATCGTTTCATATCTTGTTCGTCCCAATATGCATAATTTTGAATTTAAAACCATTACGGTCACAATTTATTGTATTGAAAATTTCCGCTGATTCTTTCCGCTGATTTTGTCCCTTGATCAATGTTTCTATTTGTAGTATTCTGTATTGGAGTTGAATAGTATGTTTATAAAAATTTCAAACTAAAACCAAAATTTTATTACAATATGGGTTTTATGTCTAAAAAATATCCTATTGTCAGGCAATACGACCAAATAGATTGTGCTCCGGCAGCATTGCTAAGTGTTTTACGCTATTATGGCGGGGATGATACAATAGTTCATGCCCGTGAACTATGCGAGACTTCCATTATGGGCAGCACAATGTTTAGTCTTGTAAAAGCAGCGAAGGAACTCGGTTTTGAAGCTAAAGGCGCGACAGGAAACTTTGAAGACCTTATCAAAGAAAAAATGCCCTGCAGTTGCTGAATACGTTCCTGAATCTGTGGCAAAGCTTCGTAGGCTTCCACCAAAGACTCCTTCAGATTTTCGATTTTAAATCCCGCTGTGTGCCGGTGATAGAACTTGGCTAACAATTTTCCAGATACCATCCCATTGGTGCAGATGCTTCTAATCCCACCGAAAAACATGCGCACACCTTCACTCATATCGTAACTGTTATGCAGAAACAATGATAAGGCGATCTCACTTTCACTGTCGTGGATGGTAATTTCCGGAAAGGTGATTTGTAATCTCATCTTTTCGTTGGTGACGAAAGAG
>JAUVIB010000301.1 GCA_030592985.1 Calditrichaceae bacterium
GTCTTTAATGGATTCGATGATTCCTTCCCAATCTTCTAATATGCCAAGAAAACCATGTAAAAAAAGTATGGGTCTCACCCCTTTTTTTAGATGGCATCTATAATTAATACTATAATCAGGATTCATTTTACCCGTTCTTGTACAATCTGGTTTAATTGTATATGGAACCTGTAATTGTTAACACTGTCTGTTTTAGCTTCAATAATTATTGTTTTATTCTGGTTTTGTGCCTCTGTAAATATTTCTACAAATGTGGACTTATTTTCAACCAAATGATAAGGTATTTCGAATAGTTTTGCGGCATATTGGAATGTAAAAGTATGCGGCGTTAAAAAATATGGTTTGAAAATTTCCTCATATTTGGCAATGGGTAAAAAACGAAAAATTCCACCTCCATTATTATTTAACAAAACTATAATTAACGGAAGCGAACTATTTTTTAATAGGTGTAGAGAATTGATATCATGCAAAAATGCAAGGTCACCGATTAGCAAAATGGTTGTCCGCTGTAGGCCGGCAGCAAATCCGCTGGCTGATGCTATAATTCCATCGATTCCGCTGGCGCCCCTATTTGCTCCAACAAAGCGAAAAGCGTCATTAACCACCGCAAAAGTATTCATATCGCGAATGGGCATACTATTTGAAAGAAATAATCCGTTTTGTGAAAAAATATTCTCGCTAATCAGTCTGGCAATTACGGGCTCGGATAATAAAGTATCTCTACTCATTTGGTCATCAATAATGCCTGATATTTGCTTATCCTTGTTAAGGATATCTTCAATCCATCCTTTTTCTGTCTTTTTTATACTCAGAGTTTGGCTCAATCTTTTAATAAAAGGATTAACATCGGAGTGAATTCGCAGTGTCACTGTATGGTGCGGATCAATTCGTTCTGAAGAGTCCTCTATTAAAATATAGTTCTCCGGATTGACTTTTGATGTTAGCTGCAGCAGGCGTTTTGATGTAAATTGGGCGCCGATGTGTAAAATAGTATCGAGTAGAAAATCCGAATTTAGCATTAAGTGGTCAAAGTTTTGAATCATATACGGACTTTTAATAAATCGACATCCTGATGTTATATCGGCGAAAACAGGCCAGCGCAATCTATTAATCAAACCGCTCACATTGATCTCTTTCGATAACCTGCCGATTATCAGTAATCCCCGTTTACTCTTTTCCAAAATTCCATTTACTTCTTTTATAATATTTTTATCGGCAATTATAGGAGATGTATAATATTTTGTGAACGGTTTTCGGCTTTTCTGCCATCTTTCAATAAGTGAGAGATAACTATCTTTAATCTTTTCCTTCTTCGGCTCTAACGGCTCGCGGAACATGCAATTCAGGTGGACCGGTCCTTTTGAATCACCCATTGATTTGGATATCATCAAATCGATGGTAGTTAAAACCATTTGTGGTTTGATATTTTCTGAGGGAGTCGGCATCGTATTGTGCCATTTAGCATATTGGCCATAAAGGTTATGCTGCTTAATGGTTTGATTTGCCTGTGTATCTAATAGCTCCGGAGGACGATCGGCTGATAGGATAATCAGGGGAATGCGCTCATTAAATGCTTCAATAACGGCTGGATAATAATTAGCCGCTGCCGTTCCTGATGTACAAATCAAAACAGCGGGCTTATGGGCAGAGCGAGCGTAACCAAGTGCATGAAAAGCCGCTGCTCGTTCATCGTAGAATAGTTTTTTTTGCGCATTAGAGTGCCGTGCTACCACAGTAGTAAGTGGTGCGGAACGCGAACCTGGTGAGATACAAAAATAGTCGATTCCGTTTCGAATCAACTCCTCTACAATCAAGTAACTCCAAAGTATATTGATATTTTCAGCCTGCATTTTTGTGGTTTTTCAATATTTGCATAAAGTTATAGATTTTATTTTCTATTTCATCCCATTCTTCATCAGCTTTTGAGCCGTCAACGATACCGGCTCCGGCAAATAACGCCAATTTATTACCATAAATTAATCCTGAACGAAGTGCTACAGCAAATTCCGCTGCCGAATGATTTACCCAGCCCACAGGACCGGCATACCAACCGCGATCAAATTTTTCCATCTTTTCAATTTTATTTAACGCTATATCGGAAGGGTAGCCGCCTACCGCCGGTGTGGGATGAATATTACGCAACAGATATGCATCTGTTATATTATCCTTCAACTTTCCTTGCATCTTATAACAGAGATGCTGTACATGTGCGTTTTCAATGATATTAACTTCTTTATCTGACAATATCTCAGTACAAGTATCAGCTATTACACTTTTAATTTTATCTACTACATACCGATGTTCGCGCAAATCCTTTTCACAGGATAATAATTCTTTCTTTAGCTGAGAGTCCCTTTCCGCCGTCTTTCCCCGGGGACGGGTTCCTGCAATCGCTTCTGTAAATATTTGCCGTTGATTACGCTTATAAAGTCGTTCCGGCGTTGCGCCTATTAATGAAACACCATCATCTTCCTGAATACAAAAATGGAAAGCATTTGGATTTGATTCCTTAAGCCGTTTAACAACATGTATAGGGTTGAGTGCACTATTAAAGTTTAAAATCGATTTACGTGCCAGTACAATTTTATCTAACTCTCCTGATGCAAACATGCTATAAACCTGATCAATTCTCTTTGACCATTCCTTGCGGTTAGGAATATCCAGTCGTTTATCCAATTCGGGAAAATTTATGGTCATAGGATGCGCATAAAAGGATAAAGCATTTAATTTTCTTTCCAAACCGGCAATTTTATCCTCTACTTTATCACTATCTTTCAAATGAATATTAACCGCCAAATAGTATTTATCTTTTGACCGCAGCAATTCATATTCCGGAATAATAAAATCAAACGTATGAAATTTATGCCACAGCGCATCAGCGTCTACTTTATAATTAAAGCGAATACCCCCATAATATTTCAAATGTTGTTCACCATTCGATAAAAACCCATCCAAACGGTTAAACAGATTAGAAAAATCATCAATATTCTCTCCGGAAACCCTGTGAGCCATTCCAATCCCACCCACTTCGCAGCATTTATCCCGGTCTGACCAATATATTTTTCGGCTGTTATTTTGGCCTCCAAGCCAGTTTAAAATATCTGTCTTTTCCCATTCAGTCTGAATTCTGATAATCGATTCCTGTATCGGATCGGCTAATGATTCCGCAATTGAGCGGAATTCCTGAATAATATGTTTAATAAATTTACCTTTTACCATAGGGACGGAGTATCCGGTTCCATTTACACTTCTTTCTGAATTTTTGTTTTTTATTAAAATAATATCGGAATTTCTCTCCCAAAAACAAACCAAAGGGATGCTTTTGCCTGCCCCCTACTAAGTCGGGCACGGCGACCCAGGCTGGACGAAAGTTTCTGTAAAATTCCACATTATTAGTCCCCCCTTAGAAAAGGGGGTTAGGGGGTTGTCTGGACTCAACGTTAATCAATGTACTATAAACAAAATAACAACCCCTATTATCCCCTTTTTTAAGGGGACGACTTTATTTCCATTCTGTCATTTATAATCAATATTCAAGCACAATAACTATCAATAAAGGCTAAAGTTAAGAAATATCTTCAATCACATCAAAAGAATTCACATTTCTTTCATTTCTTACTTGAAATGAAAAACAATACTCTTTAATTTCAAGAAGTCGAATAGTTTAATAAGATTAAAGGTAAAAGATGAAATTAGTTGATTTAAGAAGCGACACATTAACAAAACCCACTCAGGCTATGCGGGAATTTATGTTAAAAGCCGAAGTAGGTGATGATGTTTTTGCCGAAGACCCGACTATTAATGCACTACAGGAAAAAATGATGGAGCTAACAGTGAAAGAGGCCGCCCTCTTTGTTCCCAGCGGTACCCACGCCAATCAAATTGCCCTTAATGCACACACAAATCCCGGTAATGAAGTAATTTGCGAAGATCGTTGTCATATTTACAATTATGAGGCCGGAGCGCCGGCTATGCTTTCCGGAGTGCAATTACACCCAATTCCGGGACAATATGGAATCCTTGATTTTGAAGATGTTGTAAATGCCATCCGTCCGACGGATCATCATTTTGCCCAAACAACCCTAATATGTCTTGAGAATACACATAATCGCTGGGGCGGGACCGTATACCCCATTGATGAGATAAAAATAATATCTAAACTTGCCGCTTCTCATTCTATAAAATTACATCTCGATGGCGCACGCTTGTGGAATGCCTCTATAGCTTCAGGAATCAGTCTGCATGAATATGCTTCCTATTTCGATTCCGTCTCCTTATGTTTTTCAAAAGGACTTGGTGCACCGGTTGGATCTATTCTTGTCGGTGACCGTGATTTTATTAACCACGCTCATTATTACAGGAAAGTCTACGGAGGCGGTATGAGACAGGCCGGTATATTGGCTGCAGGAGCTATCTATGCCATTGACAACCAATGGGAACGGTTAAAGGACGATCATGAAAGAACAACAAAACTGGCTATGGCTTTCAACTCTCATGAAGGATTTGTAGTAAATTTAAAAACCGTACAGACCAATATTGTAATTATTGACGTTTCATTGACTGGAATGACCGCCCAACAGGTTACCGATGAACTGGATGAAAATGGTATTAAAGTTTTGCCCTTTACAAAAACACGAATACGTGCCATAACCTATCTCGGTATTACTGATGATGATATTAAGTATACCATCGAAACCGTTAACAGGATATTTAACTAGCGAATTTTCATTCGAATTGAATTATGAACAAGGAACTCTGATTAACGATTTTAGAAGTAAACATCTTAAATCACAAATCGTTAATCCTTATTCGATATTCAAAAGATTTATATCTTCCTATTTCTAAACTTTAAATCCACTTCCTTCTATCCCTTAGCTCAATGCCTTAGAAAAAAGTTAGACCTGCTTGCCCGGCTATGACGTGGCCCGACTGA
>JAUVIB010000250.1 GCA_030592985.1 Calditrichaceae bacterium
CCCAGATCGTAACGAAACTTATCTCGTCCGTTAATAGGAACAAAAGCAAGATCAATTTCATGCGGTCTGAAATTCTTAATTTGTCCTTCATAGGGAATCGTATCGCCCGCATGCAACAGATTCATACCTTCTACCTTTATAATATAGCTCAAATAAGGATAGCCTTTAATTTCGTCTTTATCGAATTGCTCATGCTTTGCCGGAACAGCAGTTACCGTAATGCCGTCGATTGTAAGAACATCATCACCTTGTAGGGTATGAATTCGTTCTTCGTCGATATCAAAATTCAGCAGTGTTTGTCGGGCACACTCGGGTACGATGAACTTCGCCTGTTCCGAGGCAATAGCTATGAACGGGATACCTTCCGGATCGATGTGATCAGCATGATCGTGCGTACAGATTACGAGGTCGGCATTAGTTACCTCGTGCGGAAGTATAGGCGGCGGCATCATACGGACATGTGCATTGGTTTTACCGCGAGTAATCCTTTCAGCGTAGGTACTCAGGTATGGATCAATGTAGATAATTAGATCATGGGACTTAATGACATACCCTTCCTGGCCAAGCCACCAGAAATTGAGCGAACCGTGTTCCACAATAGTATCGTTAATTTCCTCAATCAAACGATTCATAATTCGCAGTTCAAGACAATTTTAATTGCCTGAGTTTGCGCTTTATTACAAGCAGTTTCGAAGGCCTTTAGACCATCGTTAAGATTGAAACGGTGAGTAATCATCGGATCAACTTTAACCAAGCCACTTTCCAACAATCCGATAGCTCTCGAAAAGTCTGTATACATGGCGTTAGTCGATGTTTTAAGCGTTCTCTCACCACTGAGTAACAAGGCAGGAAAAGTTATTTCTTTGTTTTTTGTGGCCAGGAGTACAACAATGCCGGCATTTTTCAACAAGGTCAGTGACTCAACAATACTATCCTGGGATCCCACCGTATTAAAAACACGATCCACACCCAAGCCTCCTGTATGCATCTTCACGAGGTCAGTAATAGTCTGTTTTGAGGCGGCCACGTTCAAAACATGATCCACGCCGAGTTTACTGGCAATATGTAAATTATCCTCTGCTATATCCGTAATGAAAGTTTCAGAGGCTCCATAGACCTTGGATAATTGAGCAATCATAATCCCAATAGGACCGGCGCCCAGTATAACGACCCTATTGAGAACTTCCGGCTTTGCCACGTCCACAGCGTGAAGAGCTGCAGTGAGGGGATCTAGAAATGTCGCTTGTTCATCAGTAATATTTTTAGGCAGTTCGTGCACGTGGTTGCTGAAGACGGGGCAATATTCTGCCATTCCACCGGGATAAAAATCCATCTCTCCCCATCCCTGACCGTGTCCAAGATGTTTTGTCTCCTTGCAGAAATTCTCATGACCATTGCGGCAGTTATCGCATCGTCCACAAGCAGACCATGTCTGTACTGCGACCCGCTTACCAATTAACGGCTTGTCTGCCAAATCGTGTACTTCTACAACAATTCCAACGAACTCGTGTCCCGGAATGATGTTAGGAGGATTGGGAACGTCCATCTGCAATGTTTGCTTTGCCCAGGGATTCTCTCCATGAAAATAGCGAATATCACTGCCGCAAATACCACACTTGTTAACTTTAATTAAAACCTGACCTGTTGTGATTTCCGGCTTTGGAACGTCCATGACTTCCAGCGTTTCAGGAGATTTCAGAACTAATGCTTTCACCTTTACTCCTATTTATTATTAATCAACGGGTTATATTTTGAGTATTTACTTAATGAAATGTGATTATGATCTGTAGATATTGGCCTTCCTTATGGGTGGTAGATATGGTTGCATTGTAAGCTTTTAAGGCATCTTCTAATTGATCGGATAAGGCCGGCAGGGTGAGTTCTTCGGTAAATGCGGCAAAACTGAGCATAGAACCATCTCGATGTGCATTGAGTGATATTTCAATATCTCTGTCTGTTATTGGTGTTAAATAGTTTATGATATAATTGATAACTTTTACCAACGAAGCAGGGTCATCAGTAGCAACCTGGCAATCAAACTCCAGGCTCATGTTGGCTTTCATACCCTTTTTTTCCTGAATCATCATCATTAAATCTCTTAAATCCATGCTAATATCCTTTCTTATCTGGTAAACTTAGCGAAAGTAATTCATCTATAAATTTGAATAAAAAAAATTACTTTTTTCAATCTTAGAAAAATATAAGCAGAAAATGGGTAACTTTGCAAAAAATATTGAGCCCATTTGTAAATATTATGATGGGTTTTTCCTAAAAGACTTATTTTTTTAGTTAGATTTAATTCAGATTTCCCCTGAGAATATCTATGCTTGCTCCCGCCTGATCACGGGCACGGCGACTTTGTAGGTGTACCTCTAAAAACATACAGCCATGCTATTTATATAATAAATAAGGATAAAAGAAATTTGTGAATAGAAGAAATGGATATATATTTAAACGACTTTGCCTGAATTATTTTTTCAATTTTTTGGTTAGATTTTGATTATATTTATAAAATTGTATACCAATGATTAATCCTGTAGCTTCCCTGAATAAAAATTAACATTCGGATAACACATTATGCAAATCTGGGTCGATGCCGATGCATGTCCAAAACCGGTTAGAGATATTTTAATCAGGACGGCTAATAGATTGGAGATAGTGGTAACCTTTATTTCCAACCAGTATCATCGAATTCCTCAAACAAAATTCCTAAAAGCCATCCAAGTACCCGGTGGATTTGATGTGGCCGATGAATACATTGTTGATCAGATTGAGAAAGATGACCTTGTCATTACCGCCGATATTCCACTTGCCTCCCTGATCATAGAGAGAAATGCTTTTGCCCTGAACCCACGTGGAAAATTATATACCGTAGAGAATATTCAGGATTCACTGACTATGCGGAATCTGAAGGATGAGTTGCGGTCAAGTGGTGTTGATACGGGTGGACAGAAGCCTTTTAATCATAAAAACCGGGAGATATTCGCAAATCAGCTGGATAAATTTATTAGAAGAAATTGGCAAAAATAAAATTTTCTAATAGAATAAAAATTATATTTCATTGATTGCGATAACATTTTTATATAATTTTTCCATGATAGAAACAGCTTTACCATTAAGAAAAACATCCGTAATGGAATTGGTATAAGAAGACGGTTCAATATTAACTTCAATGATTTTTGCTCCTCTTTCTTTAGCTATATAGGGGATACCCGATGCGGGAGCAACTTCTCCGGTTGAACCGATAATTAGAAAAACATCGGCAATCTCAGCTTCATGGAATGACTTTGAATTGGCCGGCTCCGGAATAGCTTCGCCGAAAAAGATAAAATCGGGTTTTAATAATCCTTTACATTCTTTGCAAAGAGGCGGCAATTTAGTCATATCGATTTCATCAGCAGAATATATTTTAGAACAATTCAGACATACCAATTGCTTAGAACTACCATGATATTCATAAACCTCTTTACTTCCTGCCATTTGATGCAGATTATCAATATTTTGCGTAATAATAGCCTTTATGTATCCTTTAGCCTCCATTTCAGCTAAGGCATGGTGGGCGCCATTTGGATTTGCCTTACCAAAATAATCATAAAATATTTCTTTAATAAGTTTCCAGGAATCCTCGGGATGGTGTAAAAAGTAGCTGATATCTAAAAACCCGGGATCATACTTATTCCAGAGACCATCCTTACCACGAAATGGCGGGATACCGCTCTCTACGGAAATACCGGCGCCGGTAAAAGCTGTAACATGATTGGCGTTTAGAATAAGATTAGCTGCAATTTCCGTTAAACTGCTTGTAGACATTTATATACTTCCCGTAGTTACTTTCATGCTTTCATAATCCAACTCTGAGCCCATAACGCTATGAGGGATGGAATAGATCATAATTAGAACAATAGCAGCGGCAACAACCCACCAGCGTCCTTTTACGCCTAATTGACGTGCTTTCCATAAAGCCAGCAGCCAACCGACAAATGCAAAAAGTGTTTTATTATCCGTTAAATCCCATCCCCAGGGAATACCGGTCCAAAACTCTCCAAATGCAAACTTTTGCACAATGGGTCCTAAAATCATTCAGCCTAATATCAATGTTATCGTTGTAATCAATGTATACAAATAAATTTTCTCACCCTTGACAAGAGCCTCCAGACCGGCCACCGTAGACATAAACATGGCGATGAACATAAATAAAATATGCGGGATTAGGACGGTCCCAGGAACACCGCCTTTAAAGCGTATTACAACACTTTCATGTGATGGTATACTAATTTTTTTTTCTTCTTTCTGCAGTAAAATATAATACTCCAATTTTCCGGCCGGAGGCTGATGCGGCAAAGAAACTGCTAATTGAGTGCCATCTCTCTTCATTTCAATTTTTTGCCATTCTTCTTGCGCTTTATAACGTTTATAGATTAAGTAGCCAATATAGGATGTATTGGAAAAATTTATAGTAACAACGGCGTTACCTTCTCCACCATGAGACCTTATCAATTTATGTTTAACCGTCTCTCCTTCTATTTCGACTGTTCCTCGTAACGGGTATGTAGGCCCGGACATTCTTTGATAAACAACAGCTGTTAAAGTGATTAATATTGCCAGACACCATCGTACCCATTTTTTCTGTAGCATAAGTTCCCCTCTTTCATTATAGTCGCAATACAAGCAATTTCGAAAATTAAATTGATATATTCAATATTTATTCTAAACAATAAAAAAGAATATATAATTTCATCTTGGGAAAAATTCGAGTTTATCAACCGTCAAGATATACACGTCCGATTTTCCATATAAAATCGTCTGTATCAAAATTTAATTCAAAATAATCGGAGTTATCGGCAATTACAGAATAATGGTGTTTTTTATGATATCCTTCCTTGTTCACCCAAACTCCATTAATTTTACTTACTTTATAGACACGTTCTTTCCACTTGAAACGCAGCGGTTTTAATTTACCGGCGCTAAAATGAGAAATAACTTCAATTGCTTCGTTAATATCTTCGTAAATCATTGGACATCCTTTTTGTAATGTACTTGCGTACACCTTAATATAATAATAGTTTGCTTTTGCCGCAAGAAAAAAGAGCATAATGCGATATTATTAAGCTTTATCAATAATATTTGAAGGATATTAGTATTTTGGTTATCATACCACAAATAATGTACTAATTTTAAGGAAAAAAATTGGATATAAAACAAATCCCGCGCTATACAACAAAAGAAATAGATCATTGTATGAGCATACTTACTCATCTGGTGAATAATAGTGAAGATTTTATAAAATTACCAAGAGAACAGCAAATAGAATTAATGAAAATTGCAGGACAATTATCGAAACCCGATCGTCATCAGATAAAAAAACGTAATAAAGCTACCCGTAAAAATCGCCGTCAGCAAATTGTTAATGCGGAACGCAAAGCAAGAGCTTCAACCGGAATCCGTATGGCGAGAGAAGACGCGGTATTTACAGCTCCATTACAACTTCC
>JAUVIB010000504.1 GCA_030592985.1 Calditrichaceae bacterium
CAAAGTGGATACTTTTGGGTGGTCTGTTCAGGGACGGCCCCTGCTTGTTGCCAAGATAAGCGATAATGTGAATAATGATGAAAATGAACCGGAATTTTTATATAGCGGTCAAATGCATGGCGATGAACTTTTAACCTATATAGTATTACTACGGTTAATTGATTATATTTTAAATAATTACACTGATGATCAACGGCTAAAATATTTAATCGAAAATACGGAAATATGGATCAATCCACTGCTTAATCCGGACGGTACTTATCACGGGCAGGACACCTCAATAATCGGAGCAACACGGTACAATTGGAATAGTATTGATCTTAACCGCAATTTTCCCGATCCATACAAAGGCGAACATCCTGATGGTAAAGAACACCAGGCGGAAACCCTGGCTATGATGAATTTTGCATCAAAACATCATTTTGTATTGTCGGCAAATCTTCATTCAGGAACTGAAGTATTGAATTATCCTTGGGATACCTGGCAGCGAAGAGCAGCTGATGACACTTGGTGGCAAACCGTTTGCCGCCGATATGTTGATACAGTACGGGTTTATGCTCCGCCATTATATATGACTGCTGAGAATGATGGTATTACAAATGGATATGACTGGTATTCCATCCATGGCGGCAGACAGGATTATATGAACTATTTTCACCACTGCCGGGAAATGACTTTGGAGCTGTGTTATACAAAGAGATTACCCGACAGCTTGTTATCCACTTATTGGGAATATAATAAAAATGCCCTGCTCACTTACATGGAAGAAATTCATAAGGGGATTTGCGGCACTATTCATGATAGAAAAAATAATCCGTTGGCCGCAAAAATAACCATTCCCGGGTATGATTTCGACCATTCCGAAGTCTACTCTGATTCAGTAAATGGATTTTTCTCTCGTTTGTTACTACCGGGAATGTATTCTCTTGAAATCAATGTGGATGGGTATCCGATGCGAATGATTAATAACATATTGGTTAATGATAGCGGAGCTGTACATTTGGATATTTCTATGAATCACCCGCCGCAAATTATATCTGCATTCCCGGAAGAGTTAGATACGGTTATGCTCAATAAAGGATACTTTTTCAAAACATCTATAATGGATATTGATATAGATTCTCTCACCTTTGGATTTATTCATGGAGATACTGTTATAAATGATACACTTGCTTCGTTTTCATTTAACCATTTTGGAAAGGATAGCGTTCTCTTTTTCGTTGAAGACGGTATGGATACAACATGGTATCGCTGGACATTTAATGTACCATACATAACATCTGTTTCAAGAGAGAAATTATCTGTTAAACAATTTGCCCTAAAACAAAATTATCCAAACCCTTTTAATCCTAAAACCAGTATTGATTATGAACTGCCGCATAACAAAGGTGAACAGTATTACCGGGTAAATTTGACCTTGTATAATAACTTAGGACAGAAAGTTCGTACGATTATCAATACTATGCAATCTCCCGGTTCGCATACGGTGAGTTTGAATGCTTCCGGACTGAGTTCGGGAATCTATTATTATAAAATTTTTGTCAGTGGACATTCGAAAAAAACACTCTGTTTTTATCAAATAAAAAAAATGATTGTATTAAAATAGGCTTCATTTATGATTCGTTTCTTAATAATATTTATCTTCATTAGCGCTTTTAACATAGTAAACGCCCAGGTAAGAATAAATGAAAAACCATTGAGTTTTAAACAGAATATTATGCTGCAAACGCCTGTAATCCGTATGTCTCAAATAGATTTACAACCTTATCTTGCTGAAGATGCTCTTGATAAGGATGATAAAGATATTCCCTTTCGCTTCGGCATACCACTTGACGCTAATTATACTTTAACTAATTCAGGAAGATGGAAGCAGCTTCCCGATGGCGGCCGCTTATGGACTCTGGAGATCGTTTCTGATGGAGCGTGTTCTATCAATTTATTGTACAGCAAATTCAAATTACCGGAAGGCGCTAAATTTTTTATTTACAACAAAGACCGCTCCACACTACATGGGGCTTTTACCTCTAAAAATAATAAAAAAACGGGAACGTTTGCTACGGCTCCTACGAGCGGGGATGAATGTATTCTGGAATATTATGAACCATACGCTGCGCTTGGCTTGGGAAAAATTTCTATTTCGAGAATTGTGCACGGTTATAAAGATGTATTTTTTGGAGAAAAAAGTGGATATGGCGGATCCGGTTCTTGTAATATAAATGTTAACTGTCCCGAAGGTGAAGATTGGCAGGATGAAAAACGGGCTGTTGCGATGGTAATTACAAGTGGTGGACATCGTTTATGCAGCGGGGCTTTAATTAATAATACAGAGCGTGATTTGAAGCAATATTTTCTCACAGCCAACCATTGTCTTGGTGGAGAGGAATCGTTTATATTTATGTTTAATTATGAAAGTCCACAATGTGAAAATATTGAAGGCCCGACCTGGCAAACCGTTCAGGGAGCTGATTTACGAGCAACTAATACGGCCACTGATTTCGCTTTACTAGAATTAATAGAGCCCATTCCACAAAGCTATAATGTCTATTATGC
>JAUVIB010000239.1 GCA_030592985.1 Calditrichaceae bacterium
GTCATCTGCAGCATTGAGCGGCTGCCAAACATATTTATTAGCTGTTTTGGCAGTGCTGCTCTGCTTCTCGGCCAAAACCGAGATCCGATTCCACCGGCCATTATTACTATATGCATAAATCTCCTTATAAACTTTACAAGTTTTACAGTTCATTTTCCTATATATTACTGCTTTCGGGTTTCACTAATTTTTTCAAGATCGTTTTTTGCACGTTCATCATTTGGATCAATTTCAAGAACTTTGGTAAATACTTTGCGCGCATTTTCAATTTCTTCATTAAGAATATAAGTTTCTCCCAAATTATTAAGCGCAATAAGCGAATTTGGCTGTAATGATATAACTTTTAGAAATAGTTTAATAGCAAGATCGTACTTTTCATCATTTTTATAAAGATAACCAAGATTATTAATAGCTTCCGGATACTCTTTATTTATTTTAACCGCTTTCATTAAATGCACATAAGCGCTATCCTGATAATCTTCATAATAGAATGCCACGGCAATATTGTTATGCGCCTTTGCATAATTCGGGTGTAATGTCAGTGCTTCACTATACAGGTTGATCTGCTCGGCATAATCGAACTCTTTAGCAGCTTTCTCTACAATTTCAAATGCTTCTTTACTAATTTTTCCATTAATAACATTATCGACTAATTTTTTATTTTTTTGGGCCTGTTCAAAGTCAGGATTTATACTTAATGATTTATCAAGCTGCTGTGAAGCGCTGTCATATTCGTTTAGTAAAAAATACATATATCCAAGATTATTATGGGCCTGATAGTAATCCTTTTTAAAATCAATGGCCTTTATAAACGTCATTTTAGCCTCTTCAATCTTACCCTGACGCTGCAATGCGATACCGATATAATTATGTACTTCTCCATTAGCAGGCGAAATTTCAAGCGCTTTTTTCCAAATGTTAATCGCTTGTTGATCTTTACCCGCATCATAATAAGCAATACCCGCTTCTATATAATTTCCTGCTTCATCCACAGGTATTTCGATCGCCTCTTCCTGAACTTTCGGCTCATTGGTATCAACAATAATTTTATTCATCACCGAACATGATGAGAAAACGATTACGGCGAGTGAAGTCAAGACAATTTTTTTCATTTTTTCCCCGGTTTTATGGCTGTTCCTTACAATTTTAAAATTTTTTTAATCAGTATATCTAACACTCTTTGTATTCAATTCATGCATTAATTCCACCTAAATTGAGCGATTGTTCATTGATAATATAGAAAACGCTGTTAATAAATAAGCTCCCTTAAGCTTGCTCTGAGCTTGCCGAAGTGTTGTCGAAGGGACTTCGACAAGCTCAGCCACCTTTAAATTTTCTATTTTAGAAAATAGTTTTTTTAATTTATTGTAATACAATACTTATAACAAGAAACGCACAATTTAGATAATATTATATTTTCCCATCTAAGCTGTTAAGCCACTCTTTTGCCACAATATTTCCCGGATCCAAATCCAGCACTGTATCAAAAACTCTGCGGGCATTTCGAAATTCTTCATAAAGCATATAGGTTTCACCAAGATTGTTGAGTGCACCGATATATTTGGGCTTTAAAGTCAATGCTTTTAAAAATAACTTGATAGCGGTATCATATTGGCCATCATTCTTATATAAATATCCAAGATTATTTATTGCCTCCGGATAATTTTTTTCATAACTAATAGCTTTTGAAAGGTGATAGTAAGCGCTGTCAACGCTGTCTTCATAATAGTATGCAACAGCAATATTATTATGCGCCTTGGCATATGTTGAATCGATTATCAGTACCTCTTTATATTTTATAATTTGATCACTATAATCAATATTTTTTGCTGCCTTTTCAGCTATCTCAAAAACACCTTTACTCAATTTACCCTGAATTATTTTTTCAGTTAATTTTTTATTCTTTAGGGCCGCTTCAAAATCCGGGTTAATTTGTATTGCATGAATAAAATTATTCAAGGCCCTCTCATAATTATTTAAAAGGAATTCCATATAACCCAAATTATTATATGCTTGATAATAATCCTCCTTCAACGAGATAGCCTTTTTAAATTCCGCAGCGGCTCCCAATATTTTCCCACGTTTATGCTGAGCAACACCCATAAAATTATATACTTCCGCATCATCCGGAATAAAGGATAACCCTTTTTGCCAGGCTTCGATTGCTTCTGCATATTTTTCTTCCTGATATAAAGCAATACCGTCATTCACAAAATTTTCAGCTTTATTCTTCCTGGCAGTCTCTGCATCAACTTTCTCTTCTTTAGGCACATCAATTTTTTCTTTCGGCGCCGAACGGAACCAAGAACACGATGAAATCATTAATCCGATTACAAGTAATACTAAATATTTCTTCATCTTTAAGTCTCCCATTTTGAAATTCTATGTTAACAATTTTAATTTTTACAATCAGATTCTTTACTAATTTAATCAATCTAAATGTAAATTTCCAACATAAACAATATTTACTGCTCCTCGAAGGAATAATTTTTCCTTGGATAAGGTGACAAAAAGTTCTCCACCATTTGAATTTACCCTTATATTATGGGATGTTATAAGCTTATTTTGTATACACAACAAGGCGCTGGCAGCAATACCCGTTCCACAGGATAATGTTTCTCCTTCAATCCCCCGTTCATAGGACCGTATGGTGATCTCATTTGTGGAATCTATATTAATAAAATTTACATTTATTCCATTTTCCCCGAAGCACGGATCAAAACGCAAGCGCCTGCCGAGAGAATTTACATCAATTTTATCAAGATCGTCCTGACAATTAACGACAAGATGCGGAACTCCGGTATCGATAAAACCCTCTACTTCCATGTTTTCAGGAAGCTGTAGGTCTGATATTTTAAATTCAATATTAACTGAATGATAAAGTAATTCTATTTCAACACTGTCAGAAGAATGAATCTTTGCATGGTGCAGGCCATCGGCTGCTTCAAAAGTAATATCTTCTTCACATTTAGTAATACCCGAAACAGCCGCAAATAATACAGCGCATCTTCCCCCGTTGGCACACATTGCCGCTTCCAGCCCATCGGAATTAAAATAACGCATTTTAAAAGCGTGTTCAGGATGGCCGTTTATTAGGATAACACCATCCGCACCTATTCCGAAATGTCTTTCACACATTTTTTTAATAACTTCTGCTGAAAAATAGTTAGCAGAATATTTTCGTAAATCAATTACGATAAAATCATTTCCGGTTGCTTCAATCTTAGTAAATTCAAATAACTTACTCATGACTCCTCTGTCCATACGGAATTTCAATATTTACATCCGATGTTTCCCAACGGCTTCGAACACTTATAGTATCCTCTAAAAACAAAAACGGTTCAGCGTAGGTAAATGGGCTTAACTTACCATAACTGTACCGCCCGTTTTCATCTACATCTAAAAATGAGTCTGCCAAATATTTCCCTCCGGGTAAATAGGGCTTATAAAACTTTCCCGGAGCAGGAATATATAAATGATAAATGCTTTTTTTTCTTTTTAATGCTTTAAAATTAATAAATACAGGAGACACTTGCTGATTTATACTTACATTTCCGGATATTTCGCCCAATTGCTTTAATGAAATTATTTTAAAATTATGTATAAGTAAAGAATCTCCAAATGTTGCTCCCCATAAATCTTTTATTGAATCTAACGAAATACTGGCAACATAAAAGGAATCGGGTATTAACTCGTTTTTTGGAATAAATTCCGCCTCATATGAATTTTTTATATTCCATTCTCCCTGAATATTTTTCCCACTACTAATTTGCAAATTGAAAGATTTCTGAACCATAAGCCAATCCATCGGGCGGGAAAATTCCATACGTATCTTTGATATGGGATGTACGTCTAAAGTGCTGTCTTCCGGCATAAACATTAATAATGCAGGGGAAACGGTATCCGCCTTAGCCGATCCCGGGAATATCCGTGTTTCCTGGTCTGAAGTTGTATTTCCGATACTATCCGCCATAGACAAAACTCTCACTTTATAAAAGCTGTCTTCGTTTATAGAATCTGTATATAATTCGACAAAAAAGGATTCTTCCCTGCTTTTGGAAGCTCCTAATAACTTAATATAACTATTATTTATACTATCCAGAACCATAATTTGATCAATTGCAGGAGTAATAACCGGTTTATTCAGTCTTATGCGGATATAATGTTCATTCAATGCTTTTGCACTGATCAAATAGGGTCGAATCGTATCGCTTTTTGAAAGGAGAAAATTTAAACCTTCAAAAGATTGCAAAAATGAATCAATTACTACATCACGAAAAGGGATGCCAATCTTTTCGAAATCTCTATCAATGAGTAAATTATTGTTTTGATCCTGCACGGCAAAAATACGATACGCCCCCTGTTTTAAATAGTTAAATTTAAAGTGCCCGGCCATTCCACTTTGCGAAATATAGTCCGGTTTTCTTACATTTAAATCCATTGAAGCGGTATCACTTAATGTATATGCAAATAAATTAACAGCTTCTTTACTTTTTAACTCATAAACAATTCCACTAATACTCCCATGATCAATTATTGAACCGGTTGAAAAAGCAAACTGAAAAGACTGTTTTAGTTTATTTTTATGGGCGTCTTGAGCGCCGCTGCCGATGGTTACTACGTAGGTTTGCTCCTTTTTCAGGGTATCGTTCACCTGAATTGTTAATTTAGTGGTACCACTCCATTTTAATTCATAGTTCAATATTGGGGAAATGAATAAACTATTTGGCAATGTTCCCTCACTCATTCTCTCTGAAAAGGTAATTTGAATTTTTTTCAGATATATTCCAACATGGATGGAATCTGCTATAGGATATACGGAAAGGATCTCCGGTGGCGTCTTATCGGGAGGACCCCCTGACGGCAAAGCCTGCATCGCGCATTCTAACAATAGGAGAGCTACTAAAAAAATTATTAATAGCTTAAATTTGGCGGCAATATTTGATGTAATGGTTTTTATTTTAAATGGCATTAATACTATTCTCAATTCCAATAAAATTTATCAGCAATATTTATAATTTAATAATTTAATAATATTTTAAAAATATAAATTTTCATAAAAGTAATTTTTTTAGAAAGAAATGTTGATATTATTGATTTTTTTTAATGTTTATTAGAAATTAGGTTACTTCGTATTCTTCCAACAGGAGAATAAATTCGTGTAATTCGCGGATACAATATTCACTTCTTGTGAGATTTCATAAAGAGTCTCCCATTCAAATTTGCTCCTGAAAAACAAATAGTTTAAATTCAGCATTAGTAAATTTAGTTTACTCATTAAAATTTGGATTTTATACAATGATTGACTTGAAATATATTCGTGAAAACCCGGAAAAAGCTAAATCCGGTATCGTTTCCAAGGGTGAGATGGGTGATATTGATAAATTGCTTGAACTTGATCAATACAGGCGCAAATTGATTTATGATGTTGAGGAATTTAAAAAAGTTAGAAATAATAACTCCAAAATGGTCTCCCAATATAAAAAAGAAGGTAAAGACACATCTCCTCTTATTGAAAAGACCAAAGAGCTTTCCATACAAATAAAAGATGTTGATATTCAAATCGCTGATATTGAAAAACAAATATTTATCGAACTGAGCAGTATCCCCAATATCCCACATGAAAGTGTACCAGTTGGCAAGAGTGA
>JAUVIB010000371.1 GCA_030592985.1 Calditrichaceae bacterium
CTTTTATTACCAGATAAATTATCAACAGCTCGAAGAACCTTTAACAAACGATGTTGCCTATTTTCATGCTAATTGGCGCCGTGATATTCGCACGGATTATGAAGAAAACTACAGCATTCTAAAAGCTGAAGGCAAGGGGCATTTTGTCGGCTTAAATATGAGTATGCAGCCATATAACAGAAGTCTCTGGTATCTCGAAGGTGATGAAATGGTTTATGTGGACGGCGAAAAACTTCCATCTATTTATGGTACCGGTACGGAAGATTATTTCACCGCTGGCTGGTATTTTAAGAATGGAACGTTCAATGCGCCCTATCATGGACTGGTTGTTAAAGATGATTCATTGGGAAGAGTAACCGCGTACAGGCATCATATTCCGGATCCCATTCCATTTAAAAAATCCATAAAATTTACAATGGAACACGGTCACGGAAATCAGGAAATTTGTGATTTTAGCAGTACGGCCTATTGGTATCAGAAAGAGCCCCATAAAAAATTTGAACCTATACTAAAAGCGGCTTTAAGGATTCCTTTAAGAGTTGTTGTTCCCAATGGCCTTGTGGAAGCAGAAGGATTAAAAGTAAAGACGAGGCATTGCCTCGTCTTTACGGAAGATATGCCCGGTTTTGGCCCCGAATGGAGCGGCTTAAAACAGGTCAAAATCGAGGCTGGGGGTCAAGATGCATCTTTTAAGATCACAATTCCCGACGCCATCGAAAAGAGCTATAATGTTGACCTGTATTTCACTAAAGGGCCGGATTACGGAAAAACTGATGTTTTCTATAAGGGCAAAAGAGTGGCCGGTTTTGCCAGCTATTATGAGCAGGTTTATCCGGGCGGTAAAATAATACTCAATAATCTTAAACCGGTAGATAATCAATTAGATATCAAATTCGTCATAACAGGTAAAGATAAGAAATCAACTGGATATGCGGTCGGAATTGACGGTTTTAAACTGAATCCTGTGCGTGAATTTATCCCGGAATGGTATGTGATTGGGCCATTCCCCAATGAAAGGGATTCGGATATTTTACGTTATGGGCTTGATACCGTATACCCGCCGGAAAAGGAAATCAATTTAACAACAACATATATCGGCGCGGACAGCCAACAGGTAAAATGGAAAAAATATAAAACGCCTCAGCGTGGATATTTTACACTCTGGGATAAATGTAAGCCTTATGAGTTTGTGGTATGCTATGCGCTGACTTATGTGTACTCCACGGAGGAACAATCTGTACCATTGTTAATCGGCTCTGACGATGGCAGCAAGGTTTTTCTAAATGATGAAGAATTATACCGTTTCCTTGATGTGCGGATTGCAGCCCCGGATCAGGATAAAGTAGAATTAAATCTTAAAAAAGGCTGGAATAAATTACTACTGAAGATTGAAAATAATTTCGGTGGTTATGCCTTCTATGCCCGAATTTTAGACTTAAAAAGTAATTTAAAAATTAGCGTTGATAAGAATGAATAAATGTTGGAGACATTATGAATAAAAAAATAAAAAAGTTGCTGATACTTTTATTAACCATAATGGTTTATAATTTGGTCGGACAGGTAAAGATTAAGGATGATTATCTTATCATACAGGCCAAAGGTTCCGATCCCTTATTTACCACTTATGCGGCGTCTATGGAGCGCTCGCGCTTTTTTGCCGACAAAGCATATTTTATGGACTATTTTTCCCCTGATAAACCGATTACTTATTCCAGCCAGTATGCCGGTGAATTGGCGCTTGTCTGGAAAATTAATAATATGGTAATCAGCAAAAAGGAGAATTTTGCAAAGCAGCCTGTGGTCATAGCCTCCTTTCCCGATATGGCGATTTTAGAATACGAACCCTTTGAAGGTTTGCAGGTGCAGGAAACATTTTTTGTTTACAGTTCCGGTGCTGTAATCATCGATTTACATATCCAAAACCTCAGCCATGAAGAATTTGATATTTTCCTGTATCCCTTACTGCACCTGCCGGAAGATTCCCTGGAAATAGTCAATTATGACCCGCAAAATAAAGGCTATATATTTACGCATCACGAATCAACCATCCGCCTGCACAGTAATCTTTATAAGAGCCGCGGCTATCCCACGCATTTTCGCAATTTGCTTGCCTGTAATGAAATTCCGGATAGTTACGGCGGTTACCAGGGTTGCAGCATCCAGGATTTTTATTTTTCCGCCAAACGGTTCAGCAAAGTGCATGCTTTCGTTAAAGAACTAAATGAGAAAGAAAACGGCGCTGTTGAGATTGTGGCATTGCAAAAGAATTACAAATTAAAACCCGGTCAAATCCGGACAGTTCGTTTTGTACGCGGCGCTCAGGACGCCCGCAAACCGCTTTCCGAATTGACAGCAGATGTTAAATCGGCTTTAACTACAAATATTCAAAAATATGTGGATGAAAATGTGCAAATGTTTAAATCCATCCCGCGCATTAAATTTAAGAATCCTAAAGAAAAGACGGTTTATCTCGGCGCTTTTAATCTTGTGCGTCAATGTATGCTGCCGCCGCGCGATAAAGCACAGTACAATTATTATGTCTTTTCTCGTAACCCGGTGTGGGGTTGGGGACACGGTCACCAGGTTATGCACGAATCCCTTTCTATGCTGACGTATGTTTATTTAGACGCCAAGTCCGCACAAGAATCGCAGCGCATATATATGGAGCAGCAATATGAGGACGGCTTAATCGGTTACAGGCACGGCCCGCGTGGTCCGCAGGTTTATCCTCACGAAGGCAAAGCAACCACGTCTGCGCCTTTCTTTTCATGGACAAACTGGGAAATTTATAAAGTCAGTAAAGATAAACAATTTTTAAAAGACGCTTATGATTCGGGCGTAAAATATATCCACTATCTGGAAAAAGAACGCGACCAGGACAGCGACGGTATGTTCGAATGGGGACCTTATGGAATTATCGAAAATGTACGCGATGGCTGGAACGTGGTATTTCAACTATTTTCCGAAGGGGAAGATGAGGGCCGCGATATTTCCGATGAGCTGGATGCGCTCGATCTAACAACGCAAGTCGCAAACGAGATGTATTATCTGAAAGTTATGGCAGAAGAATTAGGTCATAAACAGGATGCAAAACACTGGGAAGAAAAGTTTGAAGAAATCAAAGCTTTAATCAATAAATTTATGTGGGATAAGCAGGATAAATTTTATTATCACGTTGCAATGAAGGATAATTCCTTTTTATTTGAAGGCGAAAGTCTAAAACGCAAAGAAATTATTGGGCTCTTGACTTTGTGGGCGCGGGTACCCGGCAAAGAGCAGGCAAGGGAATTAATCAAACAAATGAAAAACGAAAATACCTTCTGGCGCAAATACGGCGTGCCCACCCTGGCGGCCGATGACCCGCATTATACGGCTTTTGTCGACGGCTGTTGCCGCTGGAACGGTCCGATCTGGCTGCTGTGGGATTATATGCTGCTCAACGGTCTGCAAAATTACGGCTATGAAAAAGAAGCTAAGCAGTTAGCTGATAAAATGATGTTAGCGGTGATAACCCAATTGGAACGCAACCACCGTTTTTGGGAGTCTTTTAGTCCCGATTACCCGGTACAGGAATGTCCGTCTAATTACATATGGGATTCCATTATGGCTAAGGTATTGATAGATGTTTATGGGGAATAATTTATTTACATGTTCATCATCGTTGTTGTAAAAAATAATGGGATTTTTTATGACCCTGTACAAAAATAAATACAGGATTGAATCGGCACGATTAAAGGGATGGGATTATGGTTCACCAGCTCATTATTTCGTTACCATTTGTACACAGAATAGAATATATTTTTTTGGCAATGTGGTAAAAGGCAAAATGATTTTATCAGAGACAGGTAGAATTGCAGATAAATTTTGGAATGAAATTCCTGAACATTTTGATAATGTAAAATTAGATGAATTCGTTATAATGCCAAATCATATACATGGAATAATTGTAATTACAGACAACCACCATCGTAGAGACGAGCATTGCCTCGTCTCTACGATGGTAACGATGGTAACGATGATTAC
>JAUVIB010000435.1 GCA_030592985.1 Calditrichaceae bacterium
AAAAAGAATACAAGAAGTACAAATAGTGCGAATAGCATTTCCTTATTATATTTTTTGCTTAAGAATAAGAAATTAGAAACCACTTTATTCGTTTGATAATTTATTATATTCCATGACAGTTTATCATCAATATTTTTATTTTGTGTGATTGTGTGACTATTAGTTGATGAAGCCGGATCTTTATAAATCTTTGTAGAAAACAGAAAAAGGCCGATAATAAAAAGTAAAATAAAAGCCGGTATAAATAAAGAATCAATAAAATGTTCAATTTGTCGTGGTTCTAATCGCGCGTTAATTTTATCATAAAGGTCTTTACCAAGAATCATTGGTTGGATTTGATATAATATTTTATGAATACCTTTTTGCTCTTCTAATAATTCCCGGCATTCTATACAATCATTCAAATGTGAGCGTTTATCACTGCTTAGGGCACTTTCTCCTTGAAGCAAATATTTTTCAATATCATCATTTATTAAATGTCTCATAAAATTTCCTCCTTACTATATTGTCTAAGAAGAATAGTTTTTAATTTTTTCCTGCCTCGATGTAAATTAGTTTTAACCGTATTAGCGGGCAGCTTTAATATTTCACAAATCTCATCGATCGAGAATTGATTCAAATAAAACAGTGTAATACAGAGTCCTTGCATTATTGATAACCGGTCGATAGCTTTCCAGAGTATTTTATTAGTATCAAATTCCGTATTAATTAAAGAGCTGTCGAATTTGTTTAACAAGCGTTCAAAATAGGTGACCGATGAATCTTCCTCTCCATATTGGTCTGTTTCATTTATCAGAATATTTTTCTTTCCTAATAAATTAAGAGAAGTTCGATAAACAATTGTATATAACCAGGTTGTAAATTTACTATGAAATTGATAGGTGTCAATTTTTCGGTAGACTTTAATAAATACATCTTGAGTAATTTCTTCTGCTTTTTCCCTATTCTTAACGAATCGATAAGCAACGGTAAATACGTAATCCTGATGCAGTTTCATTAATTCGGAAAGAGCTTTTTCATTCCCGTTTTGTAAACGTCTGATTATATCGCTTTCATTCTTCATTATTCTATTAGACAAGATGAATGGTAAAAAAGTTTCAGTATAATGAAACCTTATTTTTATTAACCCTGTCTTATATTACTGAAAACTATCATTAAAATAAAGGAGAAAGAAAATGGAAGGAACCATTGCAGTATTTATTCCCATTATTATGCTTGTGTCCTTAGCAATAGTGGCAATTTATTTTATCGTTAGCAAATCCAATGAGAGAAAAATGCTTATTGAAAAAGGACTTAGTGGAGAAGATCTAAAAACATTCCTTGATAAGAAGAGTGATAAGAGCAATCCGTATACAATTGCTAAACTATCTGTCATTGCAATGGGGGTAGGTTTAGCCCTGTTAATAGGAAGCTTTATCGAAGAAGCTATACGAGAGCAGGTGACATTTGGAATGGTTCTGTTATTCCCCGGAATTGGGTTGTTTATTTTATACTTATTTATCTTAAAAAAAGAAAAACAAAAGGATGAAATAGAATAGTAAAAAGCCCCAGTTTAAGGGGCTTTTTACTATCGCATTAGTATCATCTTTTTAACTAATAATTCACTGCCTCCCTTAATCCGATAGAAGTAAATACCGGAGGCAGTAGGGATGTTAGAGGCGTTTTTACCATTCCATTTAATTTCATGATATCCCATTTTTAGTTTTTTATTTAATAATGTAACGATTTCCCGACCGAGTATATCAAAAACTTTAATGGTGATTTCTTGATTATTCAAGGATTCAGGCACTCCGAATCGAATAGTAGTTGTTGGATTAAAAGGATTGGGGTAGTTTTGTAATAGCTTAAATTTAAAGGGAACGATTTGCGGTTGAAAGGATGCATCCTGAGTAGCATATATTTTAAAAGTTTTAGATGTGTTATTCGGTATAAAAGTGTATGAATCATCGTTGTTCATTGAAATTATTTTCTCATTTTCCGGATCTACCAAATAGATATACAATGAAAGATTATCCAGCTCGTTTTTTTTCCACTCTAATAGATGCTTCTTCTTTGAATTAGTAGATTTAATTGTAAAATCCCAACTGATTACATCTTCAAATTGTACAAAATCATTTTTAAGATTTTGCGTTAGATTGCCTTTTGCATCTGTAAAAAAGAGGGAGCAGAATTCTCCGAAATGGGGCGGCTCATATATTACATCTTTCATCGTGGCAGGAGAAACGCCTATAATATTTCCATTATCGATATACTTATCATTTGATAATGTGAGATTTAACTGCCAATTTGATGTAGTGAGTTTCGCCAATGGTACAACTTGGGTAGAATCTGAGTATACCGGATTTTCTACATATGGCTTCTTAGGGAAAACTAAAATACCCTTCATTTTAGTTTTAATCCAATATCCTTTCCATGGGGAAGCTAGTGCAATATCCGGCTTTGCCCATTCATATCCCTGAAATTTAATATTATCAATATACCAATAAACAGCATTTGATTCTAATACACTGTTAAGAGGTAATTTTTCTCCCGTACTGTCTGAAATAAAATACATATCTTTCCAGTTGACTGTATAGCCCAAGGGAATTCCAACCTGGTTCCAACCTTTCTGTATACGGGTATAAAGGCTGTCATCATTAGATATCTGTTTGTAGGAAGTTAAATCAATATCGTATGGCTGGAAAGATTGAATCCAAAAAGCATTTCCCATGGGTATCTCGAAATTTTTCGGCGTAAGATAACCATTCTCTTAATTATCCCAGCGAATTACTATTGCCGTACTATCTTCACTCAAGTGTTTGAAGTTGAAAGTCTGCGCCCTTGGGAATGATACCATATACCAGCGTAGACGCCTCATAGAGACTATTGATGATGAAACATTAAATAAGACTGTCTTTTTGTTTAAAAGACCTTTTATTCCATTTCCGTGAGTATCATAGGCCCATACCTGGAACTCATAGTTACCATCATCAAGTGGGTAAAATGTTGCTTCATTCTCCTTTGTACTATCAACATCAATCAAAATATTCTGTTCGGATAATGAAATTAAGCGATAATGTATTAAAAGCTGTTCAGGATTATCGCCTATAAGAAAACCACTTGTATCGTCCGCAAAAAATTCAAAATGGACCGCCGATTCCCTTACGATAAGTTTGGGACGGTAAGTAATTGTTAAATTAGGTGCATCATTATCAGTGACCCATACTAAAAGATTATGGCTGAATGTGGCATATCCATCATGATTATCGCTGACGGTAATTTCAATATGATTAATACCCGTGTCAGCTAAGGCGGGTGTACCGCTTATTACGCCTGAATCCGCTAATGATATCCAGGCCGGCAGTTGAACAGCGGCAAAAGAAAT
>JAUVIB010000237.1 GCA_030592985.1 Calditrichaceae bacterium
GTAACCGTCGGTGAAAACAACGGCGAAATTCTGCTGACACTCACCACCGTCCTCAGCACTGGCAATGGGAGAAGTCCCGACGCCGCCATCCTCGCCGTCGTCCTGATCAAAATACTGACCCACAAATTCCAAACCCCGTCTGAGCGGCGTGGACGCCCGATCAGCGTCGAGACGATAGGAATATAATGCATTTAGGAGGTCACTTGTGTTATCTTCGCCTTCAACCTTCACCTTAAGCACCGGTTGTTTCAAGACGCCATTAATACCCCGGAACCCAATATTAACACCCGACATTTCTGTAAGAACCTTGCCTATAGCCATCCTGGTCACCAGATCCCGTCTCCTGTAATATGAGAACCAGTTTGCAAAATTCTGGCGCTCTTCTAAATAAGTTCGAGGCGTCCCAGATTCATTTTTCGGAATAACATCGTCGGGGGGTGAACCGACTATCGTCAATTCACCGTCTTCAATCATATCATCATTGTCATTGTCATCTACCGCATAGTAGTTAATGTTCCCGCCATCGACGACCACGAGATACGGTTTACCTAAACTGGCAGACCATATATAGTAATGGGCGTTCTTTATATCTATAGAAATGCCGCTTTTAACAAATTTCACCGCATCGGCAACCGTGCTGCTCCCAGTGCTCAGGGCATGCCGGCCTATTGTCACACTCCCGGATGTGCCGGCTGCAAAATTATAGGTGTCGAGTAGTACCCATTCGCCACAGCCATCCGCCCCACCTGATCGCTGGTCCATGTTAACCGTATGGTTCCCCGCACTATCAACGATCGTTATCTGGGCGTTCTCGTCACGAGCATTGTAGCAGTTCCACCACGCATAAACGTCGTAGTCACCTGCGATTGGAATGTTCGGGGTAAAGGTTGCCGTATCACCTTTTTACTATTTTTTCGTAAAGGAGGCTCGCTTCAAGCAGTCTTCTCTGCTCATGTAGAAGTCTCGATTGATCATTCCATATTTTCAAGCTGTCGGCATCCTGCCCGTTTACAACAGTGAATGCTATGATAATAAATAGGAGTAAGCTTGATTTCCCCATTAAAGTACAGCCTTTTAAGTGAAATATTAAAATCTATAATCACAAATGAGTTGGAATCGATATGCGCGTTAAGACGCTTAAATCTTATATCGATAGTCTTCATTCATAAACTGAAAAACAAAAATGAATGTCCAGCAGAGAACACCGATTAACGATTTATACTTTTCTTAAATATTTCTATCTCTTTTATCGTTAGTCGGTGTTCATGCATCTTTTTATTATTCTTAAGCATTTTCTTTATCAAAAGCAGCGTCAAATGAGATATTAGATGGGCTAAAATTAATATTCTTAACAAAAGCACAAGCCTCTTCAGCTCCGAATTCTCTTTCCATACCACAATCTTCCCACTCAACAGACAGCGGTCCTTCATAACCAATATGATTAAAAGCACGAATGATTTCTTCAAAGTTAACATCACCATGTCCCAATGAGCGGAAATCCCACCCACGGTCTTTATGACCAAATTCCAGATTTGAAGACAAAATACCACTACGCCCATTCAATTGAAGAGCAGTATCTTTCATATGAACATGATAAATTCTGTTGGAGAATTCATAAATAAAGGCAACAGGATCAACCATCTGCCAAACTAGATGACTGGGATCAAAATTAAAACCAAATGCCGGCCGGTTTTCTATCGCTTCCAATGCTCTTTTTGCACTGAACAGGTCAAAAGCAATTTCTCCCGGATGAACTTCGAGAGCAAATTTAATTCCCAGATCGTCAAAAACGTCTAAAATAGGATTCCACATTTCAGCAAAATAAGCATAGCCGTCATCAATCATCTTTTTTGATGTTGGCGGAAAATCATATACAAGATGCCAAATCGAGGACCCGGTAAAACCATTTACCACATCGACACCAAAATTTTTGGCAGCATGAGCCGTTTTAATCATGGTTTCCACAGCCCATCTTCTTTTACCTTCCGCATCACCGGCAAATTGTTCCGGCGCAAAAGCATCCGTTCTTTCATCATCGTTCAAATCACAAACAAGCTGACCTGCCAGATGATTACTGATAGCGTATAAATTCATATTATTTTTCTTCAAAGTATTCAAAATATCATCGCAATATTTTTGATCGTCTGCCGCTTTATAGACATCTATATGTTCACCCCAACAAGCTAATTCTAAACCTTCATAACCCCATTTTGAGGCCTTAGCTGCCAACTCATCAATGGTCATATCCGCCCATTGTCCGGTGCAAAGTGTTACCGGTCTACCCATCATTTATCCTCCATAAAATATGTTATTTAAATTTCTCCGAGGGAATCCCTTGGACATAGTTTTATTAAAATAACTTCGTAATTCTCTAATCGTTAATCGGTATTCTTAAATCATTTTAGATTTATGAATTAAGACGGCATCGTTGTCCATTTTTGCTCACTTTTAGCACTTTTAATAACCGTATCAATAAAAATCATCCCACGGATACCATCATTTACATCCGGAAAGTCAGAGATTAGCGCATCCACTTTTTGTCCCGCAGACTTAGCCATAATCGTTTCACTGAAATTCAGATAATTATTAGCAAAAGCTTCCAGAAATGCTTCCGGATGACCGCTTGGTAAACGTGTGGCACGTGCAGCTGCGGCTGATATATCCCCGATATAATCATTACCTCGTGTCCAAACCTGCATCGGCTTACCAATTTCTTTTACATAAAGAGAATTTGGGTGTTCCTGGTGCCATTCCAAAGATTTTTTTGTGCCATAAATCCAAATACCAAGGTTGTTCTCTTCACCAATGGCAATTTGACTTACATGCAGAACCCCGCTTGCTCCGTTATCAAACTGAAGCAGAGCGTTACCATCGTCATCCAAAAGACGTCCCTCTACAAATGTACTCAAATGAGCGCATATTTTTGTAATCTTCAGTCCGGTAATATATTCAGATAAGTTTTCTGCATGAGTACCGATATCGCCAATACTTCCTGCAGCGCCGCTCTGTTTGGGATCGGTTCTCCAGGAAGCCTGCATCTGCCCTTCCCGCTCAATCGGTTTTGCCAGCCATCCCTGCGGATAACGAACAACTATTTTCCTGACTTCTCCCACGTCACCATTCCTTACCATATCTCTCGCTAATTTTACCATGGGATAGCCGGTATAATTATGCATTAACCCAAAAGTTTTTCCCGACTTTTCCACAATCTTCTTTAATTCATGAGCTTCATCAACGGTCATGGTCATGGGTTTTTCACACATTACATTAAACCCGGCTTCGAGAATATCCTTTGCAATAGGGAAATGCCAGTTATTTGGCGTTACGATAGAGATAAAATCCATTCTTTCATCTTCGGACAGAGAATTTTCATGAGCAATTAACTCATTATAATCATTATATACACGGGAAGAGTCTAGTCCGAGTATTTTCCCCTGCTCTTTACTCTTTTTGGGATCGACATCAAAAGCTCCGCCAATTAATTCAATATTTCCATCAATACGTGAAGCTTTTCGGTGCACTTCCCCGATAAAGGCTCCGGGACCGCCCCCGACCATACCCATTTTTAATTTTTTATTCACGGTCTATTCCTCCTGCGAAGTAAATATTTTTCCCAACTATTAAAATCTTCAATTATTCTGTCCCGTATTTAGTACGAGATTAATCGGTGTTCTTAATTTATTTTAAATTTTTCTCTTTTTTATATCAGCTCTCAGGCATCTTCGTCCATTTTTCTTCACTATCAGCGCTCTTAAGCGCTGTATCGACAAATAACATTCCCCGCAGTCCATCGCTTACTTTCGGAAAATCATTTATAACTGCCTCGACTCCTTTACCTAAAGATTTATGGATTATTGTATCGCAAAAATTATGATAGATATTAGCAAAAGCCTCTAAGAAAGCCTCGGGGTGTCCGCCGGGTAGTCTGCTGGCTCTTTCTGCGGCCGGAGAAATTTTAGCAACATAATCATTCCCGCGCTTCCAGGTCTGTACCGGATTATCCGGTTCGTAAACCTTTAGATAATTTGGCTGTTCCTGGTGCCATTCAATAGATTTTTTACTGCCATATACCCAAATAGCCAAATCATTTTCTTGTCCTGTGGCGATTTTACTTACATGTATTATACCTCTGGCTCCATTTTCAAATTTCAAAAGGCAATTCCCGTCATAATCGAGTTTTGGATCATTATCGAGTGTTTGTAAATCAGCGCAAATATGAGTTATCCTCAGACCGGTAATGTATTCGGCGAGATTTTCTGCGTGGGTACCTATATCTACAATACTGCCGCTATTTCTCCTTCTTAATCGTTCGAATGGATGTTTATGCCTGCCTTGCGGATATTGAACAATTATTTTTCGTATACTACCTAACTTTCCCTGCCGTGCCATATCTCTTGCTAATTTTACCATTGGATAACCGGTATAATTATGCATTAAGGCGAAAGTTTTTCCGGTTGTGTTAACAATCATTTGTAGTTCCCTGGCCTCATCAACATTCATTGTCATCGGTTTTTCACACATTACATGAAATCCGGCTTTGAGAGCTTCCTTTGCAATAAAAAAATGGGTGTCATTCGGTGTGGCAATTGTAACAAAATCTATTCGTTCCCCAGCAGGAAGAATTCTCTCTGTCTCAAGCATATTAGCATAGTTATGATAAATACGGCGTGGATTAAGATGTAGCTGCCGGCCCGTTTTTTTAGACTTTTCCTCATCCCGGCTAAAAGCACCTGCAACAAGCTCAACCTTACTATCAAAAATTGCCGCTTTATAATGTACCGGCCCGATAAATGACCCGGGACCACCGCCAATCATTCCCATTTTAAGTTTTCTCTGAACAGGCATTCGACCTCCAGAAGTTAGATGATTCCCTAAGACATACTACCAAGTTGTTTAAACTTTTTTTAAGCGATAAATCCATTCAATAAACGTGTTAAAATATTTCAAATAATTCACCATCGATATCATATTTTGCTTGAGAAGCATGGTTATATAATCTATTTAACCGGGCACTTTATAGCTGCTGCTTTTTGTTGTATAATATTTATCAATTTACTTAAGTAACAATTTATCCGTTGAAGGCAGTTTTGGATAGGGATTGTGAGGTTCTATCTGATACCAATAAGCAACAGAAGCCAGGTCATCCCGCAAAGGTAAATAACCGTCAGATCCCCATCCAAGGCTCTGTATAGTCACCTTCAGATCAACGTTAAATCGTATAGGATCTAATACATGCCAGCGATATTGTCCAAAGATGCCTATTAAATCTTTAATTTCCAAATTTTCAACCTGATAAAATCCGCTATAAATATTGCTGAATCCAGAATAATACATTTTCCCATCGATCTCTTTGTCATTATAACCATAGGAGCCGTTAAAATAATCTTCTTCGCCTGTTCCGCAAATGGTTGGAAATTCCGTATCACCATCCATATAGAATTTGATTTCACCCTCTCCCCACCATCCCGGACTTCTTGCTCCATGGGCCAGATAGGTACCGACATATTGTCCATCACCTTTTATTCCATCGACAATGGTATATACTTCTTTAAATGGCAAACGATTTACACGCCGGAACTGCGCATGAAAATAAGGTGTATTAGCATCCACCTTTTCAAGAGAGTAATCAACTTGATAATATAAAGTTGCATTTTTACTGCCTTTATTTTCCATGGTGATCTTACATTTTTTTCTAAAC
>JAUVIB010000185.1 GCA_030592985.1 Calditrichaceae bacterium
AGTAATAAAGGTGGTGGTAATTTAAAATCATTCATATTAAAAAAATATGATTATCTTGATTCGACATTGGTTGAAATGATTGATAAAAACCTTAATAATAATTTAAGCCTTAAGTTTCGTAATATATCCGGTGATTTTATTAATACAGATAATTTTCTTTTTACTACAAATGAATTAAAAACTAAAAAGCTTCTTAAAGAAAATGAATCCTATAGTATTGAGTATACATTAAAAATAAAAGATTCAGAAATACGAAAAAGATATACGTTCTATTATAATTCTTATCATTTTGATGTTACCGTATCTTTTTCTAATCCGGAAAAGTTATTATTAAATAGGGAGTATAGTTTTGGATGGAAAAACGGACTTCCTTCAACTGAGTTTGACGAACAGGAAGATTTTTCATATAGCAGGGCATATGCATATATGGCCGATGATCTCGAAAACTTTGAAATAACGGATGAAGGTGAAAAAGAAAGTGCACAAATTTCCGGTACTGCTGATTGGATTGCAGTAAGATTAAAATATTTCCTTATTGCTGTTTCAAATGAGAATAAAGAAAAAATAGAAAGCGTATTTTTTAAGGGTACCGGAGTCCAAAAAGGTGAGTATATTCAAAGAATATATGATGCTGAGTTTAATGCAAAATATAATGAGAAGAGTGAAACATATCATGTTTATTTAGGTCCTATAGATTATGACGTATTAAAAAAGTATGAAAATAATCTTGATATACTTGTTATGAACAATGGATGGTATGAAAGAACTTTCCGTTTTTTTAGTTTACTTGTTCTTAAAATCTTACAATTTTTGAATATGTTTATACCAAATTATGGTGTTGTAATAATAGTATTTTCGATATTAATAAAAATAGTATTATTTCCCCTTACAAAAAAGAGTTATCAATCGATGAATGAAATGAAAGTTGTTCAGCCTTTGATGACGGAAATAAAAGAAAAATATAAAGGCGACTCACAAAGAATTAATAAAGAAACAATGAAACTATATAAAGAACACGGTGTCAATCCAATGGGTGGTTGTTTACCAATGTTGTTGCAAATGCCTTTGCTAATGTCACTTTATATTGTTTTTCGTTCTACAATACAGTTAAGAGGTGCGATGTTTATTCCGGGATGGATACCGGATTTATCTCTTCCGGATACAATATTTACACTTCCCTTTAGTTTACCAATGTATGGTGATCAGTTTAATATATTGCCAATATTAATGGCTCTTACAATGATTTTTCAAACAGGGATGACCGTAACAGATCCAAAACAGAAATCAATGAAATATATAATGCCTGTTTTTATGTTATTAATTTTCAATCGATTATCATCAGGATTAAACTTATATTATACTCTGTTTAATGTATTAACCTATGTTCAACAGAAGTTTATAAAAACGGAACCGAAACCGGTAAAAAAAGTGAAAACGACAAGCAAGAAAAAGATTTCAAACAAGAAGAAGAAGAAATAAACGTAAAGAGTAAAATATAATAGGCCCTAAGGGGTTTGTAAAAAATATAAACATAAAATAAGCCCATTAAGGGCTTGTTTTATATTTGGGGTATTAATAGTAAATGAATATAATAACCGAAAATACTGATACGATTATTGCTCCCATTACTTCCGCATTTGGAGGAAGTGTTTCTCTAATAAGAATTAGTGGAAACAGAGCCCTTCCAATTACTGCAAAATATTTTTCAGATATAAAAATAATTAAAAGTCCCGGCAATAAAATCCATACAGGATCTTTTTCTGATATGGATGGTAATATTGTTGATCATGTGGTTATTTACTACTATAAATCACCCCGGTCATATACAGGAGAGGATGTAATTGAAATTAGTTTTCATTCAAACCCTCTTATTATAAATGAAGCAATTGATTTATTTATTTATGAAGGTTGCCGATTTGCTGAGCCTGGAGAATTTACAAAGCGCGCTTTTATAAACGAGAAAATGGATTTGATACAGGCTGAAGCCGTTGCGGATATGATTAATGCCAAGTCAAAAAAAGCGCTTAAAAATTCAGTTAAAACCTTAGAAGGAAATCTTTCCCGAGAAATTTCACAAATCAAAAAGAACCTGATAAACACCGCATCACTTCTCGAGTTAGATCTGGATTTTACGGATGATGATTTAAAAATAATACAAAAAGAAGATATTATAAACAGTATTAAACCAACAATATATAAAATAAAATACTTACTTGATAATTATCAGGATAGCAAACTCCTCAATAAAGGAATCGAGGTTTTAATAACCGGAAAACCCAATGTGGGCAAATCAAGCTTAATGAATGCTTTATTAAAACGAGACAGAGTTATCGTTTCAGAAATTCCCGGTACAACGAGAGACATAGTACATGAAGATGTAATACAAAACGGACATATTGTTCGCTATATTGATACAGCCGGTATACATTATACAGACAATAAAATAGAAATCGAAGGTGTTGAAAGAGCAAAAAAATTAATAAAAGAAGTTGATATTATATTACTTGTTTTAGACCTATCGGAAATATTTTCAGACGAAGACAAAAAACTAATAGATTCTTTATGTAAGAAAAACAGCAAGAACACAATTTTGATAGGAAATAAAACAGATAAAAAAACAGAGAAGAGCAATGAAATATTTCTACAAAATAAAAAAATTAATATCATTAAAATATCGGCAACTAAAGGCAGAAATATTTCAAAGATAAAAGAGAGCATTAATATTAAGATAAATGAAATAGACAGGGAAGACAACGAAGAAGTATATCTTACAAACTACCGCCATTATAAAGCGTTAAAAAATGCGGAAGAATATTTAAAAAACATTTTAAAAGGCATAAAAAACGAGATGGGATATGAATTTCTGGCTCTGGATTTACGCCAGGCCATAGAAGCTCTTTCGGAAATATTAGGAGAAATTACTACGGACGACATTTTAAATAACATATTTAAACAATATTGCATAGGTAAATAATGTTTCACGTGAAACAAAAATAATGAAAAAATTTGATATTTCCGTCATTGGCGGGGGACACGCAGGAGTTGAGGCTGCCTTTATTTGTGCAAAGATGGGTAAAAAAACACTTTTGGTTACCCTTGATAGAAAAAAAATTGCGTTAATGTCCTGTAATCCGGCAATTGGTGGACTGGCCAAAGGACAACTTGTTAAGGAAATTGACGCTCTAGGCGGAATAATGGGGAAGATAACAGACGAAACAGGCATACATTTTAAAATGCTTAACACGTCAAAAGGCCCGGCCGTTCAATCACCCCGCGCTCAAGCCGACAGAAAAAGATATGCCGCCGTGGCAAGCCGATATATGGAAAACACCGAAAACCTTACCGTAGTCGAAGATATGGGCATCGGAGTCGGCGTTACCGGAGAAATGATCAGTTCAATTTACTTGAAAAAAACAGGTGAAATAAAAGTTGAATCTGTGATTGTAACAGCAGGGACTTTTTTAAATGGTATTATTTATATTGGGGATAAAAAACTAAGCGCCGGAAGAGCAGGGGATTTACCGGCAATCGGAATGACCGAGTCATTAGAAAGGCTTGGGATAAAATCGGGAAGATTAAAAACAGGTACGCCACCCAGGGTACATCGCGACAGCATTGATTATTCAAAAATGGAAATCCAGACTCCCGATAAAGACCCGCAACCATTCTCTTACTCAACGGAGAAAATATTACAACCACAAGTTAATTGTTATATTACCTATACCAATAATATCACCCACGAATTTTTAAGGGAAGGATTTGACAAATCTCCTCTTTTCCTTGGAACAATTCAAGGTATTGGCCCAAGATATTGTCCGTCTATTGAAGTCAAAATTAACCGCTTTTCAAATAAAGAACGTCACCAGCTTTTTTTAGAGCCTGAAGGATATAAGAATGTTGAAATGTATCTAAACGGATTTTCAACAAGCCTTCCGGAAGAGGCCCAAATACAATCTTTACATTCTATTCCCGGCTTGGAAAGAGCACAGGTATTAAGATTAGGTTATGCCGTGGAATACGATTTTTTTCATCCTAGTCAATTGAAAAACACATTGGAAACAAAAAAAATTAAAAACCTTTACCTTGCCGGACAAATTAATGGTACATCAGGATACGAAGAAGCGGCAGCACAGGGATTAATAGCCGGATATAATGCAGTTCTAAAATTACAGGAAAAAGAACCATTTACATTAAAACGATCTGAAGCATATATAGGCGTATTAATAGATGACCTTATAAATAAAATACACGAAGAGCCATACCGCATGTTTACATCAAGAGCAGAGTTCAGGCTTTTACTAAGACATGACAATGCGGATCTACGTTTAATGAAATATGGACATTCTTTCGGTTTAATCGAAGATAAAACATACAATAAATTTTTAGAACGAAAAAAAGACATCAGAGAAATAGAAAAAAAAGAACTTAAAAAAAACATCTATCCACAACAATATAACAACTTATATAAAGACAAAAGCACTAAAATAAAGAATCGAACCAAGCTGGTAGACCTATTGAAACGCCCGGAAACAAAGCTGTCTGAATTATTAGAACTGGTAACCAATGAAAAATATAATCCCGGATCAGTTAACGAAGTAGAGTTTTCCATAAAATATTCAGGATATATTGAACGACAGAAACAGACGATTGAAAAATTCTTAAAAAATGAAAACAAACACCTGCCGGAAGACTTCGATTATTCTCAAATAAAATCACTATCAAATGAAGCCAAGGAAAAACTAATACGAATAAGGCCGGAGAATCTCGGTCAAGCCTCAAGAATACCCGGTGTTAGTCCGGCCGACATCTCCGTTTTAATGATTTATATGGCTAAAAATAAAAGGATGGGTGTTTCACGTGAAACATGATTTATCTGTAAATCAATTGATATCTTTTCTAAAAACTCAGAACATTGAGCTAAGTGATACCCAGGTTGAGCAATTAAATCAATATTATGAACAACTGCTTTTATGGAATAAAAAAATAAATCTCATTTCTAATAACGATATTCCCTTTATCATCTCTAAGCATTTTCTCCCGAGTTTTCTTTATGTTTATTATCTGTTAAACGATGGTTATTCTAATAAACAAAAATTAATTGATATTGGAAGCGGCGGTGGGTTTCCCGGTATTATTTTTTCAATCTATTTTTCAGATCGTAATATTGTCTTAATTGATTCTATTAGAAAAAAAACTCTGTTTCTTAAAGCCACTGTAAAAAAACTAAACTTAAATACTAATGTTTTATTGGGTAGAATAGAAAACATAGAAGAAAAATATGATATTATAACCGCAAGGGCGGTTGCTTCTCTTGATACTCTCGATGTTTATGGCACTCGCTTGTTATATGATGGTGGACGGATGTATACCATTAAGGGTGGTGATTTTAAAAATGAAATAACTAAAAATGCTAATCTAATTATGGAAAACAGGGAAATACCCATCGTCTGGAAAACATTTTCAGATAATTTGATAAGTAGAAAAATGATAATCCAAAAAAAGAAAGAGAATAATTAAGTGAAATATAGAAATCTTGGTAAGTCCGGTTTAAAAGTATCGCTCATTTCATTGGGGTCCTGGGCAACTTTTAATGAACAAATTAGTGAAGAAACCGCCTTTGACTGTTTAAAGACCGCTTATAACAATGGTGTTAACTTTTTTGATACGGCTGAGGGTTATGGTGATGGAAAATCGGAAACTATTATCGGCCGAAGTATAAAAAAAGCAGGATGGAAAAGAAGTGACCTTGTTTTGGCAACTAAAATATTTTGGGGTGGCAGCGGTCCAAATGATAAAGGTCTTTCAAGAAAACATATAATTGAAGGAACGGATGCTTCTTTAAAGCGGTTGCAGACTGATTATGTAGATTTAATCTATTGTCATCGTCCAGATTTGGAAACACCAATTGAAGAAACTGTTTGGGCGATGAATCATATAATTAATCAGGGAAAAGCGCTATACTGGGGAACAAGTGAGTGGAGTGCGATACAGGTATTAGAAGCCTGTCATATTGCTAGAAGAGAGCATTTGTTTCTACCAACAATGGAACAGCCGGAATATCATATGTTTCACCGCCAAAAAGTGGAAAAGGATTTTTTACCTTTGTATGAAGAATTTGGTTTGGGAACTACTATTTATAGTCCGTTGTGGGCCGGATTTCTTACAGGTAAATATATAGATGGTATTCCGGAAAATAGCAGGGTTACATTAAAAAACCATCAATGGCGTAAAGACGTTTTTTTCTCTGAAGATGGTATGAAGAAAATGGATAAAGTTAAAAAGTTGAGTAAAATTGCGAAAGAGTTAAATGTTTCTATGGGAAACCTTGCCCTGGCCTGGGTTATTAAAAATCCTCATGTAAGTTCAGCGATAACAGGAGCTTCAAAGCCTGAACAATTAATCGAGAATCTGCAAGCTTTAGATGTAATGGAAAAAATAACAAATGAGATACTTAGCGAAATAGAAGAAATTCTTGATAATAAACCTGCAGCCGATCAGGATTGGAAAGAATAGTATCTATTGAAAATTTTTTAATTATTCTTTTTATCAAACTGATATAAACAATAAATAGTTTATGAAAGTATCTAAATTTACTACGTTC
>JAUVIB010000463.1 GCA_030592985.1 Calditrichaceae bacterium
ATATATATTATTGCATTGATGGTCATACAGGAAATATATTTTATCCTAACGGGAGTTCCTGTAGAAGCTCAAATATCATTTAATTTACTTTTTCTAACTATTTCGTTTATAGTGTTGATGGTAAAGCTCAATTTTCAAATACTCTTCTTTGATAGTCCCCGTTCAGCCGGATATGCTTATCATTTTAGTTTAATATTTATAATTGTTATGACCATTAACTACCGATTTGTCGGGCCCTTAATCAGTTTAATTTTATTACTTTTTTATTTTAATAAAAGTTATCGATTCTTTAAAGAATGAAGGTATTATGCTGTCAATAAAAAATCTTTCCATTCAATATGAAAATGTTATAGCTGTTAAAAATATTAGTTACGATTTTAATTCCGGAATAATCAACGGACTAATTGGCCCTAATGGCGCCGGTAAAAGTTCGTTGCTAAAGGCCTGTGTGGGATTAATAAATGATTATCAAGGCAAAATTATTTATGATGAAAAAGAACTGGGAAAAAACAGAACCTGGGTAAAAAAACAATGCGGCTATGCACCCGAAGACGCTGTTTTATTTCCTTATTTAACCGGGGAAGAATTTTTGCAATTAATTGCATCTATCCGCAATAATAAGCAGGAAGATTTAACCAATGAAGTTTCCTTTTTTCTTCAATTGACCGGCCTGACGGCTAAAATGGATGAGCTGATTGTAAACTATTCGCATGGTATGCGGCAAAAACTTGCCATTGCCGCAGCCTTAATCGGGGAACCGGAATTTATAATTATTGATGAATCTTTAAACGGATTAGATCCCATAGCTTTATATAATTTAAAAAAATATTTTAATGAATTAATAAAGTCCGATAAAACCATAATTCTTTCTTCTCATATTTTACCGCTTATCAGAGATTGGTGCCATATCATTGTGATAATGGACAAAGGTGCTCTAATTCAGGAATATTCTAAAGATGAGATTTTAAAATATGAAAAAGATAGAGGTAATAGCTTTGAGACACTTTTCCTGGAGACCATTAAAACCCCTTAACTCAATGTTTATTAATGAATAACACCAAAATCTAATTCTCCTATTATTGCAATAAAACCCTACTAATAGTAACTTCCAAAAGTGCTTGCTGAAAACGCTGTAATTTTTTTTATTTAATTCCTTATTTTTTCATAAATATTGACGATTATCAATGTATATAAGATGATAAGTTCCTAAGTTTTATCAAAGACTATGCTTTGAAAAAAGGATCGGGAACAATAAACAGGAAAAATAATTACGAAATCAATATGGACGGGGTATAAATGATGAAAAAAGCTATACTTATTTTTTTAATACTATCGGTCATAATCTCTAATAAACTAATGGCTGATAAATGGATTCCTATTCATGAAAATCCGGGTATGCCAGCTATAAATGACGGTATTCTTCTTGATGGATTTTCTACCCTTATTGCGGTTGGCGACTCCGGCATGGTATATAAAGTTAAGGATGATGGCTTTTGGGAAGCTCTACCATCTCCTGCCGGCACAAATGATTTGTTGGATATTGATTATGCATACGATTCCCAAGCGGAAATTACTACAATTATTGCAGTAGGTACAAACGGTACTATTCTCCGTTCTCTCGATAGCGCTAACACATGGGAATTATTTAATCCGGGTGTAGAAAATTTAAATGCCATAGGAATTACCTACGAAAGTGAAGCTGCTCAATACTTTGTTGGTGGTGAAAATGGCGCACTGTTTTATTCCGATGATTTTGGTAACACATGGATAGATGCCAGTCTTCCAGATCTGTCATTTAATATTGTGGGATTCGTTGGTAACAATAATGATTTTTATCTGTACGGTGTAAAAAATGACACCTCTTTTATCCTTAGAAAAACCCCCTTCGTACCCACATTTAATCCTTCACCGGGCGATACAATACCCGACGAAAAATTAAGCGCTGCAATTTACCATATGGGCGATATGATAGAATCATTATATTTTTGCGGTACCGATTTAATTAACAATGAAAGTAATATATATAAAAAAGTGAACACCGGGATGAATTTTGAACCGGTGGTACAAACATATACCGGCACCCCGCCAAACGCAACGAGCATTAATGGATATTTTAATGCAGTAGATCTCAAATCGACATTGTGGGTTACTACTGACAACGGAGAAATCTGGAAGTCTACTGAAAATGATAATACCTGGGAACAAGTATATAGTGACGCCTTAAACCGAAGAGTAAACGCTATAGTTGTAAATCCATCCGCAGGTGTATATGGTGATTATGCATACGTTTTAGGCGATGGAGAGTTGTTTTTAAAATATGGTTTCGACCTCTTTTGGATATATCCGGATAATAATGAACAACTTGGCTATGGATTAGAACGTTTTGAACTACATTTTTCTTCTACTCCTGACCTGCAATCTGTACAAGATGGGGTTTTATTACATAGCTCCGTTTCCGGAAGATTAAATCTTAATGCACAATATGATGATGTTGATCCTTCACTTATATTTGTCACTTTTGACCGGCCTCAAGGTGGAAATGGTATCATTCCCGGAGAACATTTATCCTTTAGCATTATCAATCCTATTAAAGCTCTTGATGCTGAAAGTTCAAAAGTATTTAATATAAAAAGAGAGTTAGATATTTTATCCTTAAAACCATCAAATATGGAGTTTGGTTCAAAATACCGATCAGCGGCTATTGGCAATATGACCACAAATTTTGTTACAGGGTTTTTTAATGATGATGATATTTTTGATGTCCTTACCTATTCGGATGCAGAGCTTCATTGTTATGCTGGTAATGCGCAAGGCGGTTTTAAAAACGATGTTATAGTCTCTGTAGATATCTCCATATTGCCTGATACATCTCTTCATACACAACTATTGAAATATGATATTGACAATGACGGAAAAATGGACCTGGTTCTTTATGATAGATATAATATTCGATTATTCAGAAATACTTCAATCGATACAACCATTAGTTTTTCCCAGGAAAGTGTCTATTCCACCCCAACAAATATTGTACAAATCGTCATTGAAGATTTTAACAATAACGGCATTCCTGATATTCGTGTTATGGCCAATGCCCTTTC
>JAUVIB010000226.1 GCA_030592985.1 Calditrichaceae bacterium
AAATTATTATCTGCTGTAATGCCGGTCGTTAAACTCGTCTCCGCGAGACCCGTGCCGTCGCTTGTTACATCTATGCTGTCGCTGCCGCTCATATTACCGCCGCCTGATCGAACGATAAATCGGATCGACTCGCCAGATATGACATTCAAATACTGATCAGTTACTTTAATCCGTAATAATTGGTTAGATCCGGCAATAACCCCGCTGCTATCACCACTAATATTATGAATACTATCTGCACCTACAGGATTCACTGTTATAAGACCGCTTTGTCCGTTTATATTCGAATCGTTTGCATTAACAACACCAACAGTAAACGAACCGCTTACACTGTCGCTCACATTAAACTGAAGCGTACTATCTCCGTCAAATGAATAAGGTCCCGAAGTAAAACCGGCTGTTTCGCTTCCAACAGCAGAAATATTTACATTATCACTATTTAAAACACCATTGCCATATTGATCACGGGCAGTCACCGTGTATTGAGTTGAGTCACCCGCAAAGACAAGTGTATCAGTTGCAGGTGTAAGTATATAAGTAACTGCATTATTGCCTACAATCTCCACATCCCACCCGGGACCGGTAGAATTTTGCACAGAAGATAAATCTATAATCGCATTAAATGCACTTTGGTATGAATTTCCGCTTGAAATCTCTGTTGGAATGTTCTGCATAAATGAAATAATGACAGAATCAACTACTTCAAAATAGGATGTCTGTACAACAATTGAATCAGATTGATAACCCCAATAAGCAAATCCGGGATCCGTTGGAACTGGCAGCGGATCTGATGAAGAATATTGAATAAAAACATTACTATCATTTACTTTTACATTGGTTACCGTAGGTGTATAACTTGATCCGAAAGGATTAGCGATTGAAATTTGATCTATCTTGCCGAGACTGTCATAAGTGGTAGATGTGATATTATTAAATGCATATTTAAAGCTGCTAAAATCACCGGCAGAAACCGATGTGGGGCTAATAGCAGCATTAACGCCGGTAACTGTTTGGTTATGATATAAAATAGCTGCGGCATTATTGATTACATTTGAGTTATAACTATAGTCTAATGAATTATTTTGTATTGCCCTGATTCCAATAGTTGCAGATAATCCACCGCTTAAATTTGTTCCCACATTTTGGTATTGAAATTTAATAAGATTGTTTTTTTCATATATAACCGTCTGAAAAGTAATAGACGAATCTACATCTGTGCGTACTATATTCCACTGAATAATAAATTTCCGATTAGGTGTTGACCCGACCGTTTTATAATATATCCCGGCATTCGTTCCTGCAATACTATACAAAGAATCCCAATATACAGCGAGTAAAGAATCTGGAATACCAGCGCCAGCATTGATCGGTCGATTTACAGGATATGTATTTCCTCCCGGATTACTAAAACTGGCCCAGCCGTGTGTAGAGACAAAAATGGAGTCTTGATTCAAATCGAAGAAATTAACATTAAAAGGTAAGGCAATTCCGCTAAATACAGAATCCGTAAAGGCACCGGTTATTAATGCGGTTCCATCCGAGGCATCTATCCATTCATAACTAATTGATGGAGGTGTAGCAGTATTCCAATCCGTCCACATATAGTCCGATGAATTAGCAGATGTACTCTGATCAGCATTCGCGCTCCAGAATGGGGAAAGAATAAACAGGCTTAAAAGCCAATATGTATAATATTTTTTAAACATATTTCCTATCACCTATTAACAGCTTTCAATAATACTTCTGCTATATCGGCTGAAGATTCTCCGGTTTTGACCGTAATTTTATCCTCCTCAGCAAGTTTACCATAGAGTTTAGCCATGCTGACAATTATTACTTTGTCTCCATTTACAATAGTTCCCGGTAAAAAGCGAAAGGCCAATGCATTAGCCGAATCCACCCAGGAAACCAATAATTCTTTCTTCGGTACTTTTATACTATTTTGCAGCCAAAGATTTTGATTGTTTTTTTTAATTGAGATGGGAATTATTTTTAATTTGGATGGTAGACTAATAAATAAAAGGGAATCAATCGAACTTTCGATATTTAAAGTCAATTCCATCTGAACATTAGATTTACTTAAGTCCTCATTATTAAAAGAAACAGATAAACTTGTAGATTGGCCAAAAGTAAAGGTAAATGCGAAAAATATCCATAAAATAGGAACTAATTTTTTCGCCATAAAGACAGCCTCAATTTTTTATGCTTATACACTACATTTATTAACAGGGAAAACTATTTCAATATTGCTCTTAACAAGATTAAGAATTCTTTCCCATCATTTTCAACTAATTTTTTATTTTTCAAAGCCTTATTAAAAAATGGATTAATCTCTAAGGCCCGATCAAACTCGGTTAGTGCTTGTAAAAACAGATTCCTGCATTGAATTAAATGTACAATTCCCAAATTATTCCAGATATCAGCATAATTGGGATGTGTCTTTGATGCTTCAACCAGTTTTTCTTCATATTTTTTAACAACATCTGTATCAAGATTTTTACCACCATACATAAATTTTAAATAAAAATCAATTCCTATTAATCCCATCACATTCAGCGGAAAAATCGTTTCTTGGCTATTAGCCAATATCTTAACAGCTGAAGATATTTTTTTTTCATTTAAAGTTTTAATAATCTGTGGATAAATATTATTAAATTTAGGTAAATCCTGAGAATCAAGATACTCCAATAGATGCTGGGAACGTTTAAATCGAACAGTAGGTGGAGGCAATAGAGAGTTATCCGGACTATGTATAATACTATCTAAGTAGGTTAAAGCAAGATGGTAACTCGCTGCAAAATATTGTGGATTTAATCGTAAAGATTCGTTAAAAAATTTAATCGATTTCTCGCATTTTTTTTTGAGAAAATAGGCTCGACCTAAATTAAAGTGAATATCAGCAAACTTATTATCTTCATCGATAGCTCTTTCTAATAAGCTAATGGCTTCATTTACATGCCCCTCTTTCAAATAACACACGCCAAGATGCTTAATGGCAATTAGTGACTTTGGATCTAGTTCCAAAGCAACTTTAAACTGTTCTATCGCATCTCTAGTAAGGTTATTCTGCAAAAACATGAGCCCGACTTTAACATTAGAAGGAGCATGTTTTAACTTTGTAATTTTTTCAGAAATCTGAAACATTAATTCAATTTCAGTTTTAGTTTCTTGATGCAATCCTTCGACTATTTTTCGTAGCCGTCTATCAAGAAGTTCTTCGTTGGAATCATTCCGACGTTCAAAATCGGTATGATGCGCGGTGATAACCCGTCCATCTTCAAATACCTCACAACGGGCAAAGCCTTTATTGATATTACTTGCCGTTTGAATATGAAATTTTCTCCCCGCGACTTTCACATTATCATTGTATCCAATATCAGCCATTTAAACTTTCCTTGTTTTTTTCAAGTTTTTGTCTGCCCTTCAAGATTTATTTATCCAACAGTTGATGAATAAAGAGTAAAACAGTTCCTTCCATCGTGTTTCGACTGGTACAAAGCTGTGTCCGCTTTTCCTACCAAATCTTCAAAACTATCAGCGTCTCCAGGGAATGAGGCACCTCCTACACTAATTGTTAATTTTCCCTCAGGCTGTACATCTTCCTTATAAAAACGAAATGATTCTACATTCTCCCTGATTCGTTCTGCCAGGTTTCGGATTACTTCTTTTTCAACGCCAGGAAGGATCACACAAAACTCTTCTCCACCATAGCGGGTAACAATATCATCATCACGAGCGGTTAATTTTAGTACCGTTCCAATAAGACGCAATGCTTCATCTCCTGCTTGATGGCCTAATGAGTCATTATAATTCTTAAAATAATCAATGTCAAGCATAAGCAAGGAAACACAACTCTTTTTTCTTCGAGCCCGGTTTATTTCCTCACGAAGACGATCTTCAAAATAACGATAATTATTTAAATTGGTCATTGCATCTGTTAAAGACATTTTTTTTACATCTTCATACAGTTGAGCATTCCCAAGTGATATGGAGATAATATTTACCAGGATATTTAACATATCCGTCTCATCCTTATCAATATCCCGACCAAACATTTTCACACCACATCCAATTATACCCTTAACGCGATCGTCTATAATAATCGGGATAATAAAATCAATCTGCCATTTTTGCAGCATTTTCAAAATCTTTTTAAACTTTACTTTTTGATATATCTCGGAAATCTCTGATAACGATATGTTTTCCGAAAAAAACTTAATCATAGGGCTATCCACATTAATCTCTACCTTTTCTGATTTATTCAGATGAAATCCCTTGGTAAACAATCGTGAATAATTCATAGCTTCACTATCATAAAGTAGAGCAAATGTTTTTTGGAAACGAAACTGGCCAAGAATAATTAATAAAGAAGAGTTGATGACTTTATCAACTTCCTGTAAATAATGTAATTCTTTACTAACATCTAATAAATTGCGGGTATCATAGATACGTTTTTTTAAGAGCTTCTCTTTTTCTTTTAAATCTCTTTCACTTTTTACAAGTTTTTTATCAACTTTGATTAGATCATTTTTGTATCTATCTAAATTTGATCGATATAATTCTTTTGTTTTTAGCTCTCTAATAATTATATCAATCCTGTTTAAAAATTGCATAAAATATCTATTTTCTTTGTCTCCAAAAATCAGATAGATATAATTATTAAAAAAATGAAAGGATACTCCCGCCTGCTCTTTAGCAAAATCAGTTTTAAAGTCAGCATTTGAAATGTGATACAAAGAAGTGGTATTTTCGATATTAGTGAGAGTTACTTTTTTGATTCTCACAGAAGAAAATTTATTGGATGGATATTGATGAAATATTTTATCTGTTTTTGTTTTATAAAGTATTTTTATTGATTTGCCGGGAAAAGGTTTTACAGAATTAATAAATTGGAGTAGATGGTCATGAAATTGCCGTTGAAACCCCTCATCTATTTCATCATTTTCAATAATAGATAATATATTAATATAAGAACCAATTTCTTTATTTAAATTGGCCCTTCTATTTTTCAGCACTAAATGGATAGCAGAATTAAAATATAATTTTTTTATCTTATTAATATAATCAACTATAATATCTTTTAACTTCTGCATAAATCTAACCAGAGCTGGTATTATAACACGCTTTAAAAATTCGTTTGTTTGTGTTATATATTTTTTTATAAAATTAGTCATCTTATGATAATACATATAAATTAATTTTTTAGTCATTGATATAATAAGTTGATTAGTTTAAAATATGCTTCATTATAATCCAAAGCAGTAATCCATATCACATAATTAAATAATTATTGAAAAATAATATTGGGTTACAACCAAAATTTCTAAAATGGGAAATATCGTGATTATTGATCCTAACACCTTAAATACAATCAACTTATACCACTTTATTATCTTTTAATTTAGAAATTTAGGCACAATTTTACATAACTCTAATCCGTTAGTTCATTAACACAGAGAATAACCAGATATCCTAAATAGATTCAATTAAGTCAGAACTTCATTTAGGGCAATATATGTATATTTTCAAATAAGACAAACTACAAAAATCCTGGAGTTAATACCCATAGATTTTTGAGTTGTCAATATAAAAGTTTCTATAATGATTTTTAAAACCGGTATTAATTATACAATACCAGAGTTTGTGGTGTTATAATAGTTAGTAAATTAAGAATATATTTAATTAAATGAAAACTTTTTAAAGCATTGAAATGCTATTTATTATAAAAAGAGTAGCACTATCTCCGGTTTTTTTGCAAAATATGTTTATTTTTTTAATAATTCCATAGGTACAGAGACGCTTATAACTCCTCTAAAATCCCCGACTTTAAAGCCAGTTGCCAGGTCATCCTTGTAGTAT
>JAUVIB010000287.1 GCA_030592985.1 Calditrichaceae bacterium
ATGATAAACTGTCATGGAATATAATAAATTATCAAACGAATAAAGTGGTTTCTAATTTCTTATTCTTAAGCAAAAAATATAATAAGGAAATGCTATTCGCACTATTTGTACTTCTTGTATTCTTTTTTTATAGTACAATCGATAAATATTTAAATAGAAAATTACAATAAACCAGGAGTTCTAAACTTCTGTCATACAAACATAAGCGAATACTTTGGCGTCATTGACCATATTATCAATCACGCAATATTCATTGGGCTGGTGGGCTAAATCATCCAAAGTTGCCCAAACCGCCGCATTAAAACCGGCTCTTCGGAAAAGCGCCGCTACCGTACCACCGCCAATCCCCATCGGTTTTGCATCCACTTTATATACATTCTTTATTGCCTTCTCCAATGATTTTACAACGAGGGCATCTACCGGTGTTGCAGGAGCTGCTTGCTCTTTTTGTTCTGTGGAGATTTCGATATGCACAGAGAATTTATTCTCAATCTCCTTGCATATTTCTGAGATTTTATCCATAACATCATCAATCTGGTACTGCGGTAAAATCCTGCAATCAAGATAAAAAATATCATCTCCCGGAATAGTATTAACATTAGGGACATTTGCTTCTTTTTTCGTCGGTTCAAAGGTGCTGATTGGCGGGTCAAATACCGGATCACTGTCATTATAAATCATATGAAGTTTATCTAAGGATACCGCAAGATTAGAAGCAGCCTTGAATGCGTTAATACCACGTTCAGGCATACTGGCATGCACTTGTTTTCCTATGGTTTTAAATTTTACCCAAAGTATTGATTTCTCAGCCACTTCAATCATTGTACCGTCAGCTTCCCCTGCATCCGGCACGATAAATAAATCATCCTTGCTAAACAAATCCTCATGGCGTTCCATCAAATATTCAAGCCCGAATTTACTACCGGTTTCTTCATCCGCCACCATAACCAATCCAACATTGTATAGGGGAGTAATTCCTGTTGAAATGAATGCCTTAGCCATAAGAATTGAACTGACTAGTCCTTGATTATTATCTTCCGTTCCCCGGCCAAATATCTTTCCATCCTTTACAATAGCTTCAAACGGCTCCGTATCCCATTTGGATAAATCTCCTTCCGGAACCACATCAAGATGAGAAAGAATCCAAACAGTTCTTTCCGAATTCTCGCCGTCAATACGTGCAATTATATTTGGTCTTAATCCTCCGGGAACAGTATCATCGCTTGCAGAGTATTCTTTAATATCTTTAAAGCCGATGGTTAAAAGATATTCTTTCAAAAATTCAGCTTTTTCCCACTCACCCTCTCCCTCATTTAAAGGGCCCAAGGCTTTAATCGGGATAATTGACTTCATTAAATCAATAGCATCGGGTTCGCATTGGTCAATTCTTTTAAGCACTTCATTTAACTTGCTATTACTCATAATGCTCTCTCCCTAATTTTCTATTTTATATGAAGATATTTCAGGAATTAACAGTTTCTGCAACATTTTTATAAAGTAACGGTCCGTCATACCAGCAATAAAATCTCTTACCATTAGCTTATTAGGTGTAATATTGATATAATCAGGTAATTTATAATTAAGAAAATGTCGGAAAATTTCGTTCGACTTATCTTTTAATTCTAATTGTTTTAAATAATTTTCAAATAAAAGATAAAATCCCCGTTCTATTCTCTCATGATTTACTTTAAGTTTATTACTTCCATAAATGTTTTTGTAATTAAATTGCTTCAATTCAAGTAACACAGATGATATTTTTTCACTAAAGCAAACGTAATCTTTTGCATAACTATTTTTTACCACATCATTAACTAAGGTTTCAATTATTTCACCGTTATAAACACCAAGTGTTGAAGCGGCATTTTCAGGTAATTCATCTCTTTTTATCAGGCCAATCCTAATGGCGTCTTCTATATCCTGCCCAATGTAGGCAATTGTATCCGTCAATCGGACAACACAAGCTTCCAGGGTAGCCGGCATCATATCAACAATTTTGCCATTTTCCATGTTTTCTATATAATTTTGAATATCGGATTCATTTTTTTTCAAATTTGGTTTTACTACCTGGTTATGGACTTCACCATTATGAGATATTATTCCATCCCTTGTTTGAAAGGTTAAATTCATTCCCTTGCCTTTTTTGGCAATTGTATCAACGACCCTTAGGCTTTGTATATTATGGTGAAAATAGCCGATTCCATATTTACGACTAACATTACTTAGAAATTTCTCTCCATCATGACCAAAAGGCGGATGGCCAAGATCGTGTCCAAGGGCAATAGCATCGATTAAATCCGTATTTAACGATAATAATCTCCCAATTGTTTTGGCAATTTGTGCTACGCTTAATGTATGAACAATGCGGCTTGTTAACTGTTCATCAAGCATTGAAGCGAAATATATTACCTGTGTTTTCCCTGTATATCTTCGAAAGGCGCCACTATAAAATATGCGGTCTCTATCTAATGCATAGGGGGGCCGGTAATGAATATCGGTCTCCGATAGTTTCCTATTGGCTTCATCATTTCGTGTTGCAATTGATGATAGTAGCTGCGATTCTTTTTTATTAACAATATCCGCGATACTTTGTAAATTATTCATTCCGCTCTATTTCCCCATATATATTTTCATATTTATTAATAAATTCTTCCGGGACCGGAATCGGTTTTCCCTTTAAATTTACAGCAACCCAGGTAATAATAGCTTTTGAAATGACAGATTTTTTATCTTCACAGTAAATTGTTTGTTCATAAACCGAAGAACTATACTTTATCTTTGTCCATTCAACGCTAACAATTATTTTTTCACCAGACATAATTTGTCTTTTATATTCAATCTCTATTTTAACAATAGGCAGCAATAGATTGTTTGTTTTAAGAGAATCAAGCGTAAATCCCATTGTTTTAAGAAATTCAATTCTGGCAACTTCAAGGTAATTTAGGAAAACAGCATGATTTACATGCCCATAAGAATCACATTCATACGAACGACTAACAAGTGATGTTTCAAATATTTTTTTCACAATTCGTTCTCCAGAAAATATTATTTATCACATATCATATTATAGTATTTTACTACATACTGTTAGGATGTCATTAACTTCTATTTGCATCATCTTTTTGTACACAAACCTTAAGCGCAGAGGGGATAATATCAATTTTAAGATTATTTGCATCAAAGAAAGGTTCACCGTCCACATGATAATACCCACTGCTATTCTCTCTATTTATCACAATTGATTTTATTTTTTTATGAGAATAAAATGGTAGTAAATTAATTCTACCGTTGAATAGGGATATTATATTTTTAATTGCTTGGAACTTATTAAATTTATATAGTATACAGAGATCGAGAAAACCGTCACCCGGATCAGCTTGAGGTGCGATTTTAGCGCCATTTCCATATTGCGAAGTGTTTGCAACAGCTATTAATAATGGCTTGTGTATTTCAATTTTTCCACTATCTTCTATTTTAAATGTTTCATAAGTATATTTAAAATACTCTCTGATACCAATAAAAAAATAGGGCAGAGCCCCTCTTTTACCATAATTTTGAAATTTTGCTCCAACCAAGGCATCAAATCCAATACCTGCAATTCCAAAAAAATAATGGTTATTTATTTTCCCAACATCAATATAATTAATTTTCGGTGTATTTAATAACTTTATGGCATCTTTCACATTCAGTGGAATACATAAAGATCTGGCGAATCCATTTCCTGATCCTGTAGGTATTACACCTAAAGAGGATGAAGTGTTTACAAGGGAACCGGCAATTTCATTTATTGTACCATCACCACCAACCGCAATAACAATATCAACTTTTTTATTTACTGCTTTTTTAGCAAGTTCTGCACCATGGCCGGCATATTGTGTATAATAAATTTTATATGGAACAGTTAAATATTTCTTTATCTTCCGGATGATCGCTTTGGATGTATTTTTATTACCGGAATGGGGATTTATAATAATAGTATAATTCATTTAATAATATAATTGTAAAAAAAAAAGGATGCAAGAAAGAAGAAAATATAAAGGCAGCATAAAGCTGCCTTTATAATCTTAATTTAATCTGAATGTAAAGGGAATGCTCATTCTGACTTTTACATATTTATCCCGTTGTTTTGCAGGTTTAAATCTGCACTTTTTAGCAGCGTTCAAAGCCTCTATTTCCAGCATTGGAATAGATTTTAAAACCACGGCTTTTTCAACATTTCCTTTTTCATTGATTGTTACCGTTATAACAACAGTACCCTGAATTCCGGCTTTTTTAGCAAGTTCCGGATATTGCGGCACTTCCTTGTGTATGAGTATTGGCTTTTCCGTAACAGCTGTGAATTCATAAACCTCAACCTCATCACTCTGCGGTGGTGGAGGCAGTAAATCATCATTTGCATCAAAATCAATTGTTTCTGCAATTGTTACATCATCTAATAAATTTTCATCATCACTTTCAATTGGTATGGAAGGTCTTAAGGGTGGGGGAGGTTGTTTAAGTTGTTTCGTTTGCGGTATTGTAATTACATCCCAGTCTTCAACTGGTTTATCAGGCAGAGTAAAACCGCTTTCAAAACTACGAAATGAGTAGAAAATAAATATCATTATTAATAATGAAAGAACCATTCCTACACTGAGAGAATTTTTGTAAATTAACTTTAGATCAACTCCGGGATGTTTTTTATAAGTTCTCATAGCAACACTCCCTTTTTTGTAATGTTAATTTTTAATGCAGCGCTTTATTTTAATTACCGATAATTTTTAATCCATTTTAGTCCTCCAATCTATCAATTAAGTTTATAACCATCCTTCTGTTAATTAATAGTTCCTAAGCATATTAAATAATTGGTAAATTCTGAAAATTAAAATTATTAATTTTTAAAAGAATTTTATTCTTGTATATAAGATAGAGGTTTTTTAAGAAAAATCAAGGGGAAAGTGAATATAAATAAAAAAAGGCAGCTTAAAGCTGCCTTTTTATTGATTATTTCAATTTAAAATTGAACGGAATGTTCATCTTAACCTTTACAAATTTGTCCCGTTGTTTTGCCGGTTTAAATCTACATTTTTTCGCAGCTTGCAAGGCCGCATCATCTAGCATTGGTATAGATTTAAATA
>JAUVIB010000026.1 GCA_030592985.1 Calditrichaceae bacterium
AAAGTGAGGAAAATGTCATTTCGAGCGAAGTCGAGAAATCTATAAATTATTGTAAACGTTAAAGTTAAAGATTTCTCCCTATGGTCGAAATGACGAAAAATGTGACTTTTCGTTCAAGCACTATTTAGCGTTGGATATTTTATTTTTAGCCTTATGGATTGGAAATCAGATTACACAGCAATATCCATGTAAAAAAATATTAAAATAAAAAAAGATTGTCAATTAATGAATACGATAAAATTTCCCTATAAATACATCATCTTTACATTCCTAATTATAAATTCAATTTTTGGGAAAGTTACCCTGAATAATATTGAATTTAAGGGAAATTATTTCTTTGATTCGGGCGATTTGCGGGATGTGGTACAATCGGAGAAGAATAAAGAGTTTGACGCCCGCTTGATTAATCTTGATAAAATATTATTGCGAAATATCTATTTTTTCTCCGGTTTTCTTGATATTTCCATATGGGATAGTATAGTCGTAGATCATAAAAATCGTAATAGGGGAGTTAACCTGATTTACGAAATAACTGAAGGACAGCGCTATTATTTTGATAGTGTAGATATAAATGGTAATCTTTCTTTGAGTATTAAATATTTGGAAGATCAATTTCGTGGAATGAAAAGAGGCGATCCCTTTAATCAGCAAATTGTAAATGAGGCTTTGGAGAAGATTGAGAATCGTTATTATAATGATGGAAAACCATACATAGAACTTTCGACATCGAGAGAAGTTAAGGAGGACTCTCTATTAATTATTAAGCTGAAAATCGAAGAACATTTAACCGTGTATATTAAGAACATTATATATGTGGGATTAAAAAGGGTGCAGCGATTTATATTAACTCGTGAAACAGAATTTGGGCGAAATGAACAATATAATCGAAAAAAAATTGAAAATACTCAAAAGAATATCTATAAAACAGGATTATTTGATTATGTACGAATAGAACTTGATCCTATAGAGGATGTACCTGATTCCGTTAATATTATCGTTAAATTAAAAGAAAAGAAGACCAATTGGTACGGTGTACATCTTGGATTAGCCTATGAAGAAGACGTTTATTATGGAAATAAAATCAATGTAACTTTGCAGGGTGGGAATCGTAACTTGTTTGGTACAGCGCGAAGTTTGAGTCTGCATCTAACGGAATCTTTTCATTTCGATTTTAATGATAAAAATTTTGTTCACGCCGAAAATGAAATATTTCTGCGTTTTGTGGAACCCTGGATATTTTATACCAGAACCCCGGGTGTATTTCAGATAAATTATCGCCAGTTACGGCCGTTGAACAGTGCTCCGTTTAATTTGTTAACCACCTCTTTTCTGGTGGAACATGATTATGGCGAGTGGGTAAAAGGCAGTATGATGATTTCAATTAAGAATCTCAATAATTTATCAAATGAAGCGTACATTCAAGGGAATACAGAAGGGCTCACTCCTGATCAAAGTCGTACCTATTCTTTAGCATTTACCATGAAACGAAATCGGTTGGATCATTTTTTTAATCCGCGGGACGGTTCACGCACAATGGCAACGGCCGGGCTATCGGATAATGTGTATTTTGATCCGGGAAATAACAAAAAACACAGCATATATTTTACTCTCACCGGCAGTTGGGCACGGTATCAGCCGTGGCGGCCGCAGATATTCGAGCTTCCCCGTTTTCATTTCGTACTAGCCTCGCGTATTAGAATAGGAAATATTGCTGTAATCAACCACAATGATTATGTCCCGCAAAATGACCTGTTTTTTGCCGGAGGCGCTTCCACTGTGCGAGGATATAGGGAACAGCTTCTTGGTCCGGCTAAAGTTGTTAATGAAAGAGGAGAGATTATTGAAGGGGCAGGCGGAAAAATGATATTTTTAGCAAATATTGAAACCCGTATACCGCTTTTTTGGCTGTTAATGCTGGAAGTATTTATTGATAGCGGTAACGTTTGGAAGAGCGCACTTGACTTTAATCCGGCCGAAATATGTTTTACTACCGGCGCCGGTATCGCCTTCCTGACGCCAATTGGTCCTATCCGTGTGGATTACGGCTATAAACTCAATAAACCGTCAACCAATCCCTGGCCGGATGCCTGGCATCTTGGGTTTTATTTTGCTTTCTAGATTGTTGGATGATTAAGAATTTTTATAAAAAGAATAAAATTAACCAGCTCCGCTATATTTTACAAAATTAGAGATATCAATTTATTGTAGCATAAGAAAAGTTTCTATTTGTTGGGGAATGAAAATATACTCAAGAGAAAAGGTTGCTTTTTCCCTTGAGTATATAACGGATTTATTTTAAAAAGATGTTTTATAGATGCTATAGAGTTACATTTTATTTGACCAAAAGCATCTTTTTAACTTTTGTAAATTTACTCGACTTTAATATGTAATAATATATTCCTGATGACAATTGATATCCGCTAAATTTATATTCATAATAACCGGCCGAAAGACGTTTCTTAACCAAAGTAGTTACTATTTTACCTAAAACATTATAAACAGATAATTCTATTTCTGTATTTTCCGGCAGGGAAAATTTTATTTTTGTTTCCGGATTAAATGGATTTGGATAGTTCTGACCAAGCTTGTAAACCAAAGGTATATTATTCCCTTTTATTGGTATTGATAAAAAGATACCATCTGCCCAACCAGTCCAGCAATACCATCTTCCGCTTTCCAGTGATACACCGGGATCTTCCCAGTTTTGTGAGCCATCGTCATAGGCTACAAGATAGTAGAAATATTGTTGCCCGATGGAAACGTCTATATCTATGTATTCATTATTGGTACCATCATAAATTATGGAATATTTATTATCCCGTGAATCAATAGTACGGTAAAGACGGTAACCTTCGAAGTCCTCTACGCCTGTATCAAAATCTTTATCATGGCGTGACTCATCTGACCACGTTAGTACGATTTTCGATTCCTGTTTAGTTACTGTAAACTCGGCAGGAGGGCGCGGAGCATCAGGAACATTGAATTTAGTTCTTCCACCGGATTTAATACCGTTAACATTCCAGTTAGCCCGCTCAAGCGCCTTCAGAACGGAATCACGGCCGGTTTTATGCAGTGTTTCAATATCATCCATAACCGTACCGGTGTAGTTGGCATCGTAGGCCTTTTTACCCCACTCTTCACATAGAGCATGATTAATACCGCTTGAGGCCACAACCTGAATCAGGTTTACCGTCTCTCCAAAGTTCATATCGTATGGGCCATAAGAACGATAACCACTAGGCCTGTAAATTTCCGGATTATTAACATTGTGAGGTGTATCTAAAACGTAATGGTTGCCTTCGGTAAAAAAGGTATTATATTGTTCTTCCATGGTTTTTGGTTCTCTACCAAGGTCTTTATTTCGTTCGTGGAATATGGTAGTACTTTTCGGTTGTGTTAAATCATCCGTCGTGCTTGCAGCTGATTCATCCACATGAAGCGCACCTATAATAATCCATGCAGGAGATAAAAGTTCTACCCATCCTTGGGCCACAGCGTCTACATTACTTGGGTCACACCAATCTTTTTCCGGGCTGCTAATATTATCGCCGTCATAAAAAAGATAGAAACGGCGGTTATTCCCGGCATCATGAAATGGTTGAATATATTCTCCAATAGCATCATCAGTGCCGAAAGACTTGTCACGTCCAAGATGAGAGTTCCAGGGGTTTTCTGTTTGTGCCCACCAGAAACCGGTAATTTTCTGGTTTTCCATAATTTGTTTCAAGTCAGGATTTGGCCAAAGATCGGGTGGGTCTTGAGTCAATCCGTACATTTTACCATTATTGGTGAAGGTTATATCATTTAATATATAATCCTGATGGTTTGGCGTACTATAGCCATACATCCAGCGATCATATTGAACACCCATGGTGTAACGCCATACGGAATGAATAGCTCTTTCGGTAACCAACGTCGGGTCAATTAACGTATCATTATGAAACATAGGTATATCTTCTCCGACAACGGGAGTAATGTTAACACCATTTACAACAACTTTAGGGGGTTCCCATCTATGTACTATAACCTGCTTTACGGGCATCAATGCTGTCTGATGTGTTTGGTTTACCCAGTAAGGTAAATAGTCATAATCGTATGTTCGGTACATACCGCTTGTCCAGTAGCCAAATGTTGTCCCATCAGGTCCTGTCCAATTTGTGCATCCTGCGGTTGTTCCCAGCTTTCTTACATTCGCACCCCACATCTCTCCAATATTGGCGTTAGGATATCTAATACGTCCGCCGGGCCATGCATATTGTCCACCCCAGCCTTCAGCGCCGTCATATTCAGCAATAGTCCACAGACGGCCGATACGCATGAAAGCACGTGCTGTATTTGCCTCCGCAAAATCACTAAAGGCAATAATCAAGAGCATAAATACACTTGATAAGATCAATAGTCGTTTCACCGTTTAAATCCTCCTTTTTTGCACTATTAAGAATACCAAGATTTAATCCCACAAAAGATAAAAGAGTCCTTATATTTAACAAAAATATCTTACTACCAAAAAGGGTAAGCATTAGTAAATCTAAATGCAACTTTTTATTAAAAAAATATCGAATAAAAAATAATAGATTATCATAATTTCAAAACTTCTATTGTAGACTATATTATCGTAAACATTCAATGAAAAATCTTGATCTGTGACAGGTAATATCGTTATCTTTAAAAGGGAAGTTACGATTTTCAGGAAGATACTGTCTATTCTGTTTTAGGATGATATCGGTAAAAAAGTATTAACTTATAGATTTATTTTTATTATCTTGTTCATTGACGCTATCATTTTTTTTATTAAAACTATTTATTAGTAACCTTTTTTGATTAAATCCGTAAACACTAATTATAAAAGTCATTAACCAGCGATGGAGAATTTTAAGATGTCGAAGACAAAAAAACGACTCATTATATTTGGTGTTCCTGTTTTATTAATCGTCATTGTTGCCATTGTTATGTCGATGAGAAATAACTCTGAAGAAGCTGTGTCTGTAAAAACTGCCAGAGCAGAAAGGCAAAAAATAGCAGAAACGGTTACCGCCACCGGCCGTATTCAACCCAAAACACAAGTAAAAATAAGCGCTGATGTGGCTGCTAAAATTACTAAAATAGATGTGAAAGAAGGTGACCGGGTAGAAATAGGAACGTTTTTAATACAACTTGATGATAAACGTTACCTGGCATTGGTAGAAAGTGCAGCAGCGAATAAACGAGCAGTTGAGGCTAATGCAAATCTGGCAAAAGAAAACATGCTTAAAACAGAGAAAGATTACTTACGCACTAAAGAATTATTCAATAAAAAACTTGAATCTCAAGCTGTTTTTGATCAGTACAATGCTGCTTATAAGGTGGAAAAAGCACGGTATCAATCCGCTTTGGAACAAGTGGATCAAGCCGATGCATCTTTGAACCAGGCAAAAGATGATCTATCTAAAACTACAATATATGCTCCAATGACAGGTACTATTAGTCAGCTTAATAAAGAAATGGGTGAGATTGCATTAGGTTCGCAATTTCAGGAAGACGTAATTTTGGTAATTTCGAATTTATCCGGAATGGAAGCTCTTGTCGATGTAGATGAAAATGATATAGTATCTATTCAATTAGGAGATAGTGCTACTATTGAGGTGGATGCGTTCCCTGATATGGTGTTTAAAGGAAAAGTAACAGAAATTGCCAATAGTGCTAAAATAAGCGCCACAGGTACAACAGATCAAAAAACAGAATTTGAAGTGAAAATTGCCATTTCATCCTCTGATATGCGTTTAAGACCGGGAATGACCTCCAGCGCAGATATAGTTACTGAAACCAGGGAAAATACACTGGTTGTGCCTATCCAAAGTGTAGCTGTGCGAACTCCGAACCAATTAGGTAGCGAAGGTTCGGACGCAGATACCACAGAGGCGCCTAAATATACAGCGGACAAAGACGGCTTCGTACAAATAGTGTTTGTGGTTGGCGAAAATTCTGTTCATGCTAATCAGGTAGTAACGGGTATTCAATCAGAAACTCATATAGAAATAGTTGAAGGTCTGCAAGAAGCAGATGAAATAGTTACCGGAAATTATCGTGCCATCAGCCAGCTGCTGCAAAATAATTCAAAAGTAATTGTGGAAAACGAAAATAAAGAAAATTTAACCACAAATTAACTCTCTAAATAATTGAATTAATTGTTCGGACAAAACATAAGTATGACGTATTATCCGGCTGCTTGAGTGTTCTATAGAAAAGGATTAATGTATTTCATTTGCCGTGTCGGCTTATACCCTCATTGTAAATTAAAGCGACTATCAAATTATGAAAATAGTACATGAAAATATTGAAGCTCTACGTATTGCAATCAGTGCTATAAAAGCAAACCGAACAAAAGGAATTTTAACCACGCTTGGAATCATTATTGGGATTATGGCGGTAGTGACCACGATGACTGCGGCGAATGGATTGGCAAATAATTTCAAGGAAAGTATCTCCGCCATTGGTTCCGATGTGCTTTATGTATCACGCATGCCCTGGATTATACAAGGTAATTTCTTCGAATACCGTAACCGTCCCAGACTCACCTATAAAAGCAGTGAAAAACTTGAATCCCGGCTTAATAATCAGGTCGTTGTAAACCCGACAACAGACACTCGAAAAAATGTGAAATATCGATCGACTGTTCTGGAAGACGTTACCATTATTGGCACTACCGACAAGCACATTATTGTCACCGATGGTTTCCCCCAGGCCGGCCGATACTTAACACCTATTGATGTACAACTTAAAAAACGTGTATGTGTAATCGGTGAAGAAATCAAAACCCGTCTTTTTAATAACATCAATCCGCTTAACAAAGAGATAAAAATCGGCTGGTATAAATTCAGAATTGTCGGGGTTATGGAAAAGATGGGTAGCGCCGGATTTTTTGGCGGGCCAAATTTTGATAGCCAAATCTTTATTCCAATTACCAGTCTGTTAAAATATTTTGGGAATCAAAATCGTGGATATTCTATTGCAGTGAAAGCGCCAAGTCAGGAATCTATGACTAATTTTAAATACGAACTGATAGGAGAAATGCGTAAAATTCGCAAGTTGAAACCAACCGATAAAGATAATTTTTCCATAAACAGTATGGATAGCCTGATTGATGTTTATAATAATGTAATGGGTGTCGTTGTTTTAATAGGATTAATCATTACAGGCATATCTCTGTTTGTTGGAGGGATCGGCGTCATGAATATAATGTTTGTATCGGTGACAGAGCGGACACGGGAAATTGGTATTCGAAAGGCTCTCGGGGCAAGGCGCAGAGTGGTGCTGACTCAGTTTCTGTTTGAATCTTCAATCATTTGTCTGATTGGCGGAAGCATAGGTGTTTTAGTTTCTTTCGTGGTAGCGGCGCTGATTGATAAATTTGTAATGCCGGCGAGTATATCGTTATCAATTGTGGGTGTAGCTTTATTAATTGCAATATTAACCGGAATAATCTCAGGATTTATTCCGGCTTTTCGGGCATCTCGTTTAAGTCCAATTGAAGCGCTGCGTTATGAATAATTTGCTTAGCATAATTTGAAGGCAGGGGAAATATGAATTTTTCGGAAATATTTAGAATGGCAATTTCTTCAATAATGAGCCATAAATTACGCTCTTTTCTAACCCTTGTGGGTATCATCGCCGGAGTGGCTTCAATTATTGGTGTTATGACAGGAATTTCAATCATCCAGAACACTATAGAAGCAGAAATGAGTGTACTGGGTTCTACTACTTTTCAGGTACAAAAATGGGCAACCGGAGGCCCTATCAGTGAGGAAGAACAGCGAAAAATAAATCGTCGTCGGCCTACAACAGTTAAACATGCAAATGCGATAAGAGAAAAAGTAAAAACTGTTGATTTGGTGGGGTCAGAATTGTGGGATTACAACCATACAGTAAAATACAGGCGTGAATCTACAAACCCGAATGTAATTATTTGTGGAGGCACACCGGAATATCCGCCAAATAATACGCACTATATCGGGCATGGGCGAAATATTACTAATGATGATGTAAGAATGGGACGTAACGTAGCAGTACTGGGGCATGCGATTGCAGAAAAATTATTTCCATGGATAGATCCAATCAATAAAACAGTAAAAGTTGATGGTAGAAAATATCAGGTGATTGGAATATTTGCTTCAAAAAAATCAGCATTCGGTGGTAATTTTAATAACTACTTGTTAATTCCTATCACTAAGTTTAAGCGTGTTTACGGGCCTAAAAGATTTGGAAGGGATCGCTCTGTTAATATTACTGTGCGCGCTAAATCACCGGAGTTGCTTCAGGATGCCATTGCTGAAACCCGGGATGTAATGCGCCGTGAACGCGGTTTAAAGCCGCAAGAAGAAGATGATTTCACTATTTTTACCAATGACAGCCAGATAAAAACTTTTAACGAAACAACTGCCGGTATAAAGGTTGGCGCCTTCGTTATTGGCATAATCGCTTTGATTGTTGCCGGGATTGGTATCATGAATATCATGTTGGTGTCTGTTACTGAACGTACCCGAGAAATTGGCATTCGGAAATCAATTGGTGCGAAAAGACGAAATATTTTAGGTCAGTTTTTATTGGAGGCGGTCATTCTAAGTAATATTGGCGGAGCTATTGGTGTACTACTTGGGTTTGGCATAGGCAATATTTTGAGTATGGTTACAGATTTTTATGCAACGGTGCCAATGGATTGGGCAATAATCGGTTTGCTCTTTTGTACTGCAGTGGGTTTGATTTTCGGATACTGGCCGGCGCGTAAAGCGTCATTAATGGAGCCGATTGAATGTTTACATCACGAATAATGTAATCACGATTTTAAACGATTTCCGTTTTCTGGCAGTACAAAGATTCAGTAATTGACGACATTAATTTAAAACGTGGGTTGGAAAATTGATCACCACCTTTTTTCAGCTAAAACGTGAAAAGCAACAACCCTAATACCCGGCCTTGGTTATTCATCAAAATAATACTTCATGGAAAGTCGGAATATTTGCACAACCAATACTATTTGGTTAAATTAAAAGCTTGGTTTTTTAAAATGGCAGATTTAGGTAGAGGATAGAGAGGAATCAATGATCTCAAGTGAAGTTAAAAGAATTAGCAATTGTAAAGTTGAATTAGCGATTAAAATTGAAAAAGCGGATTTAGAACCCATACGTGAGAAAGAGATTCAAAAAGTAAGGAGAGAAGTCCAAGTCCCCGGTTTTCGTAAAGGGAAAGCACCGATCGGCATGATCATGCAGCAATATAAAGACATGATTGAGGCTTATACTATTGATGCTGCTGTAAATGAAGCACTAAAAACAGCAGAAGAACAAAATGACCTTAAGCTTGTGGGAACACCGGAAGTTAAGAAAATGGATCCCGATGAGGATAAAAATCTAATAGTGGAAATTGAAGCCGAAACTTTTCCCGAAGTTGAAATCAAGAAAATTAAAGGCTTGAAAGTTACTAGAGACAAATATGTGATAACCGATAAAGCGGTAGATGATACCATTGATCGCTTACGCAAAGAACGTGCTGAGATTTCTACGGTTGAAGACCCTGTTGAAAAAGGTATGATTCTGACCATCGATATGCAGGAAGTTGATGATAAAAACGTTCCGATTGTAGGCAAGAATTATAAAGACATCGAAATCCGTATAGGAGAGGGGAAATTTGATCCGGAATTAGAGGAACAATTAATCGGTATGAAAACAGATGAAGAACGGGAGATCTCAAAGGTTTATCCCGATGATTTTCCGCAAAAAGATTTTGCCGGTAAAAAGGAAGTATTTAAGGTTAAGGCAGTTAAAATTCAAAAAGAGGTTTTACCGGATCTGGGAGAAGAATTTATTGAAGAATTAAATCTCAATGTAAAGACTGTTGATGAATTGGAAGTATTAACAAGAAAGCAGATGGAAAATCAGTATACCAGTGAAGCTGAAAAACGGTTTGGTGATGACTTAACCACACTCATATTGCAGGAAAATCCATTTGATGTGCCTGATGTGCTTGTGGAAAATTATTTAGATCATATTGTTACCGATGTTAAAAAGAATAATCCGAAAGTGAAAGAATCAGAAATTCGTGAATATTACAAAGCGGAGGCACTGAATAGTTTAAAGTGGCATTATTTCAGAGATCAGTATGCAGAGAATGATGGTATTAAAGTAGATGACACGGATGTTGATAAATTTTATGATACCCTGGAAGATGAAAAAATAAAAGAATTATATAAAAGCAATCCCGCGGTTTTCGAAAGGGTTAAAGAGGATATTCTTAATAAAAAGATTTTTGATTCTATTGTGGAGAATCTTGAAATCGAAGAAAATGAGATTGTTTTAGATTAAATAAAATTGGAAGGAACAAGTATGACCTTAGTTCCCATGGTGATAGAGCAGACAGGGCGGGGTGAACGCGCATATGATATATATTCCCGGCTGTTAAAAGAACGTATTATTTTTCTTGGTACACCCATAGATGACAATATTGCAAGTTTAATTATATCTCAGTTGTTATTTCTTGAGGCGGAAGATCCGGAAAAGGATATTTTCTTATATATAAATTCTCCCGGTGGAATTGTAACATCGGGAATGGCAATTTACGATACGATTCAGTATATCAAGCCGGATGTGGTAACAACTTGTATGGGGCAGGCAGCCAGTATGGGAGCGTTGCTTTTAGCCGCCGGTACCAAAGGGAAACGTTATACATTACCGCATTCCCGAATTATGATTCACCAGCCTTTAGGCGGCGTGGAAGGCCAGGCTTCCGATATTCAGATTGCTGCCAACGAGATTCTGCGTACCAGAGAGTCGCTTAATAAAATTTTAGCCTTATGTACAGGAAAACCGTTAAAGCAAATTGAAAAAGATACCGACCGCAATTATTTTATGTCTGCTGCAGAAGCTAAGGAGTACGGGATAATTGATAAAATTTTAGAAAATCGTACTAACGACAAAGGGAAAAATGAGTAAAGAAAAAACAAAAAAATCGATTCCGTATTGTTCTTTTTGCGGGCGTACAGCCAATGAAGTTGAAAGTATGATTTCCGGTTTGGATGCACATATATGTAATGAATGTATTGCAAGCGCAAAAGATATTTTAAGTCGCCACGAACCACCTTTTATAATTGATGATAAAGACCATTTTCTTTCTCCTGCCGGCATTAAAGATGAGTTGGATAAATATGTTATAAGTCAGGACAAAGTAAAGCGGATACTCTCTGTTGCTGTATATAATCATTACAAACGTACTTCTGCTCCTGTATCTAAAGATGATGTTGAAATTGAAAAAAGTAATGTTATTTTGCTAGGACCTACAGGCACAGGAAAAACCCTGTTGGCACAAACATTAGCACGAATTCTCAATGTTCCATTTTCAATCGCCGATGCCACTGTACTTACAGAAGCCGGATATGTGGGTGAAGATGTGGAAAATATTCTTGTGCGTCTGTATCAGGCCGCTAACTATGATGTAAAAAAAGCCGAACAAGGTATAGTTTATATAGATGAGATAGATAAAATTGGCCGGAAAAGTGGGAATCCTTCCATAACCAGAGATGTATCGGGAGAGGGTGTACAACAGGCTATTTTAAAAATGTTAGAAGGGACAATTTCAAGTATTCCTCCAAAAGGTGGCAGAAAACATCCTGAGCAGAAATTGGTCAATATTAATACTAAAAATATTCTTTTTATTTGTGGTGGCGCTTTTGAAGGTCTTGAAGAGATTGTTAAACGTCGTATCGGAGAGAAAACTATTGGTTTTGAGAAAAACATCGGTGTACAAACAGCCTATAATAAAAGTGAACTATATGGAAAAGCTGAACCTGAAGATTTACTTCATTACGGAATGATACCGGAGTTAATAGGACGATTACCTGTTGTTGGTGCTCTTGCTGAGCTGGATGAGGTAGCGTTATTTTCTATTTTAACAGAACCCAAAAATGCACTGGTAAAGCAGTATAAAAGGCTTTTTGAGTTAGAAAAAGTGGAATTGGAATTTGAAAAAGATGCTTTACATGAAATCGTCAAAATGGCTATGAGTAGAAAAACAGGTGCCCGTTCTCTGCGTTCTATAATGGAGAATGTAATGATTGATATCATGTTTAAGGTCCCATCGCTGCCGAATTTGAAATCGGTTACCATTACGAAAGATGTTGTCATGAAGCAAGAAGAACCTGACTACTTTTTTTCCTCACCAAAATCAAAAAAAACGGCATAAAGATTTCTCGTCACATCTTAATGCCGTTTATTATCCCACAAAATAAAAGCCAGCAGCAAATATTCAACTGTTTAAATTTATTTGTAAAACCAGGAAGTTAAAAAATGATTTCTAAGAAAAAGAATAAAGATAATAATGATAATCTTAATGTCCTTCCATTAAAGGATCTGATATATTTCCCATACATGGTAGCGCCGATAATTGTGGGCAGAGAGGATTCTATTACTGCAATTGAGACGGCTCTATTACAGGAAGATCCCATAATTCTGGTTTCGCAAAAAGATGCTCTGAAAGAAGACATAAAAGCATCCGACTTATACAGAGTTGGCGTTAAGGGTCGTATATTACAGCTTATCAAACTGCCAAATGGATTGATCAAAGCATTGATTGAAGGGGTTAGCAGGGTAAAAGTTATCCGTTATTCAAAAGGACAAAAATATTTGACCGCCAAAATAGAAGAGTTGCAAGATGAAATAAAAATGAATGATCATCTTGAAGCGAAAAGACGTCAGCTTCTCTCCCTGTTCAAATCTTATATTAAAATGAATGAAAATATTCCGGAGGAAATTCTTTTTACTTTAGAACATCTGGATGATATCGATAAATTGAGTGATTTTATTGCCGCTTACCTTGATGTTGATGTTAAGATCAAGCAGAGTATACTTCAGGAATGGCGGATTGAAAGGCGAATTAATCGTATTTTATCCATTTTAAAAAAAGAAAACAGAGTTTTGTCTTTAAAAGGAGAACTAGATGTTAAAGTTCGTGATAAAATGCTGCAGTCTCAGCGGCAAATGTATCTTCAGGAACAGTTGCGAATTATCCAGGAAGAATTAGGCGAAGAGGATCAATTCTCCGATGAAATTTCCAGTTTAAAGAAAAAAATAAATACAGCAAAAATGTCTCAGGAGGCAAACGATAAAGCTTTCGAAGAGCTGGAAAGATTAAAAAAGATTCCTCCCATGTCTCCTGAATTCAATGTAATTAGAACCTATTTGGATTGGCTGACCGGGGTTCCCTGGAGCAAGCGGACAAATGACGAAAAGGATATTAAAAAGGCAGCCAGAATCCTGGATGAAGATCATTATGGTCTCGTAAAGCCTAAAAAGCGAATTCTGGAATATATTGCCGTATTGCAGCGCGTTCAAAAAATGCAGGGACCGATTCTTTGTTTGGTTGGGCCTCCCGGCGTTGGCAAGACATCTTTGGGGAAATCCATTGCCCGTGTAATGGGACGAAAATTTATCCGCATGTCTCTCGGTGGAGTTAATGATGAGGCTGAAATTCGCGGGCATCGACGTACCTATGTTGGATCATTACCGGGGAAAATTGTTCAGGGAATGAAAAAAGCCGGAACAGTTAATCCACTATTTTTATTGGATGAAATAGATAAACTTGGCAATGACTATCGCGGCGACCCGGCTTCAGCTTTATTGGAAGCTCTTGATCCGGAGCAAAACAGTACTTTTATGGATCACTTTTTGGAAGTGGAGTATGACCTTTCCGGAGTAATGTTTATATTGACCGCAAATAATATCTATGATATACCTGATCCATTAAGAGACCGCATGGAAATAATAGAACTTCCCGGATACCTCGATTATGAAAAAGAAAAAATTGCCCGAAGTTACCTGATACCAAAACAAATATCGGTAAACGGTTTAGAAGAAGATGAAATAGATATTAATGAAACCGCTATCAATGAAATTATCCTGAATTATACACTTGAGGCAGGTGTACGCTCATTGGAAAGAGAGATCAGTAAAATCTGCCGCCAGGCAATTATGGAAATCTCTACGAGCAGTCGTAAAAAACGGGTACACGTTAATAAGAAGGATGTGAAGAAATATCTTGGAGAACCCAAATATCCATTATCGAAATTTGGTAACGGTAAAGAAGTGGGAGTAGCAACCGGTTTGGCCTGGACATCATTTGGCGGCGATATCCTCCGTGTGGAGATTAACCTTCTCCCGGGAAAAGACAAAATTACCTTAACTGGAAAATTAGGTGAAGTTATGCAGGAATCGGCCATGATTGCTATTGCCTACGTCCGTTCTAAATACAAAAAATATCACATTAACAGAGATTTTAATTACAAACATGAGATTCACATTCATCTTCCGGAAGGAGCTGTTCCAAAAGACGGCCCTTCAGCAGGAGTAACATTAACGACTGCTCTGATTTCCGCTTTGTTAAAGATAAAATATCCGGGTAAAATTGCCATGACCGGTGAAATTACCTTACGTGGTAGAATATTACCGGTTGGCGGATTAAACGAGAAGTTATTAGCAGCGAAACGATATGGAATGAAAACCGTAATGGTTCCCGATGGAAATCGTGCTGATATTCGTGAATTAGATAAGGAGTTAATAGATGGATTGGAGATTATATTTATTAAAGATTATTCTCAGATTTATGATATAATTTTTGGCAAAAAAAAATCCGCGTGATTGCGGATTTTCTTATAAAGAATTAACATAACGTGTGATGCGTGATTTCTTATGCGCTGCATTGTTCTTATGAATAATACTTTTAATAGACAGCCTGTCAATTAAGGATATGGTCTCTTTAAGCTGCTTTTCGGCATTTTCTTTATTGTCTTCACTGAGAAGAGCTTTCATATATCTTTTCATACGTTTTTTATAGGATCGATTAATTAACCGATCTTCTTCAGATGTTTTAATTCTTTTAATTGCTGATTTGTGCTGGGCCATAGATTTAATATCTCCTGATATTTGCTAATATTCTTATTTTTTAGCGAACACTAAGTTTAAGTATTATTAAAAAGCAAGTCAAATAAATATTCAAACTAATAAATGCTGCAAATCCTCATACAGAAGATACTTTATTAGATTAGCAAACAATATAATCAAGTAGTTTTAATTTATCGTATTGGAATTTTCACTTCGAAAATAGAATACCTTAGTTATAAAGGAACTTTCTGTACAAGAAAATCAGTAAAATTTACTTGGTTAAGCACTGCTTTCCGCTCCCCTCAGTTGGATTTGGAGGGGATTATACCAATGCCTAAAGCAGGCTATGTTGTCCTGAAATCTGTGTTGAATCCGATATCAATATATTGTTTGTACCGGAAAGAAAGCGATAAAGATTTTATATTTTTTTGAATTTATTTTACATATTATGCCATTTTGTGTTATCAAAGAAATGCTGGAACAGCATGGTTTATTCAATGAAATTAATACCTACTGCACATAAGTTATTTTTTTTATCTTTTTTATTATCATTTATTTGATTTTTGAAAAATTGTTCGTATATTTAGCGACTGCTATATTTTGATGCAGTAAATTTTGCTGGTGTAGCTCAATTGGTAGAGCAACTGATTTGTAATCAGTTGGTTGGGGGTTCAAGTCCTCTCACCAGCTCTATCATTACATTCCTGACGACAGCTTCTTTAATTGTTGTCTGGTCAATGTGCGTTATGTTTGAACCACATAACATTGGTTTTATGCGGGAGTAACTCAATTGGCTAGAGTCACAGCCTTCCAAGCTGTTGGTTACGGGTTCGAGTCCCGTTTCCCGCTCTATAGTTATCAGTGCCCACGTAGCTCAGTCGGTAGAGTACATCCTTGGTAAGGATGAGGTCACCAGTTCAATCCTGGTCGTGGGCTCTGTCTTTTATAGAAAGTTTAATGAAGAT
>JAUVIB010000415.1 GCA_030592985.1 Calditrichaceae bacterium
GATCATAACGCCGCGGGCGTCGATAAACTTTGCCGGTAAATCCATAGATTTTAATAATACAGCTAAGACATTCGAGGATAAAATTTCACCAATGGAAAGGGCTGCATGACTAAGGTCGGTACTTTCGATCTTTATTGTTCCGGTTGCGCTTAACAGGGCCTTTAATTTTTCAAGTTCACTGTGTACAATTGATTCCAATTGCTGCTGTACCTTCGGGATATGGGAAAAAAGAGTTTTAATCGTATCTTTGTGAATAGATTCAATATTATTAACAGCTTCTTCAACAGCTTCTTTTTCTTGATTTACAGCATTCTGTACCGATTTTTCCAAAATATTGGTGACTCCGGACATAGCTGATAAAACAATGAGCGGTTTCTTATCAAGATTTGTTTTTATAATTTTAGCTACATTTACAAAAGAAGCGGCATCTTTTACGGAGGTGCCACCAAATTTCATAATAATCATGTGAAATCCTGTTTTATATTGATTTTAAAAATGGTTTGATAATAGTATTCAACTGGTCATATTCAATTAAAAATGCATCATGTCCATCGGGTGATTTAATCTCTTTATAAAGCGCATTTGGAATTATGGAAGCTATATCGCGCTGCTCGTGCGCCGGATAAAGAATATCACTATCAATTCCGATGCATAAACTTTTCTGTTTGATGGAGGAAAGTACCTCTTGTATACTTCCTCTATTTCTTGCAATATCGTGTAAGTCCAAAGCCCTGCTTAAATAGATATAGGAATTGGCATCGAAACGATCCACCAACTTCTTACCCTGATAATTCAAATAACTTTCAACCTGATATAAATTATCAGCACTATAGACAGAATCATCAGGATTTTTATGTTCATGCTTAAAACGAGTGTTAAAACTGCGGTCTGTGCGGTACGATACCATGGCAATTTGCCTGGCCAGGGATAATCCGTTTTTTGGTTGTTCAGAATAATTGCCTTTATCCCAATGGGGATCGTTCATTATAGATTGTCGTTGTAAATGATTTATTCCTATGCACCAATCCGAATGACGGGCTGCAGTGGCAATCGGAATGATGGAGTCAATCATATCCGGAAAAAGGAGCGCCCATTCCAATACCTGCATTCCACCAAGAGACCCGCCAATTGCGGTTTTGATTTTTTTGATACCGAGAAAATCAATTAATTTTTTTTGAAAGTTAACCATATCCCGAACGGTAATTTGCGGGAATTTCATTCTATGTGGATTGTTCTGACTATCCTGTCCTGAAGGCCCAGTTGCTCCGTAGCAGCTTCCAAGGATATTAGAGCTTACGATATAATATTTATTAGTATCGAAAAGTTTACCCGGGCCGATCAATTCATTCCTCCAGCCGGAGAATTCACGGCTTAGTTTTTCGAAAAGAGGAGTTGCCCTAACTATTTCATCCGGGAAAACAGCCTCTCCGGCGGTGTGGGCGCTTCCGGTTAATGCATGACAGATCAATATGACATTGGATTTATCAGGATTAAGCGAACCATATGTTTCATAAACTGTCTGTGGTTTATCAAGGATTAGTCCGTTTTCTAATGGCAGAGACGCGCTCATTCTATATAAACCTACCGTGCGCTTTATTTCATTTTTATAGTTAAATGAGTCCATAATTCCCATTTTTCAATAAGGATCAATAATCCCCTTAACTATTTACAGATAAGGGGATTGATAGTTATTTTTTATATTTTATCAAAAGCCTGAGTAAAATCGGCCATAATATCATCTATGTGTTCAATGCCGACAGAAACACGAACCTGATCGGCTGTAACCCCTCCAGCTGACTGTTCCTCTTCCGAAAGCTGCTGATGGGTTGTTGATGCCGGATGAATGACCAGGGTTTTCGCATCGCCTACATTGGCCAGTAAACTCGCTAGTTTTACACTGTTAATAAATTTTTTACCGGCGTCAAGACCGCCTTTGATACCAAAAGAGAGCATAGAACCGAATAAGCCCTCACGCAGATATTTTTTAGCATTTTCATACGATGGATGCGATTTTAAACCGGGGTACCATACCCAGTTTATCTGCGGATGAGATTCTAACCATTGAGCGAGTTTTAAGGCATTATAACAATGGCGTTCGACACGTAAAGAGAGTGTTTCTAATCCTTGTATTAGTAAAAATGAATTAAAAGGACTGATGGCTGGGCCTAAGTCCCGTAATCCTTCAACCCGGGCACGAATAATATAGGCGATATTGCCAAATGGTCCGTTTTCACCAAATACTTCCCAAAATTTTAATCCATGGTATCCGGGATTTGGTTCAGTAAAAACAGGAAAATTACCGTTGCCCCAATTAAATTTCCCACTATCAACAATAACACCGCCAATGGAAGTTCCATGACCTCCGATCCACTTTGTTGCTGAAGCAGTTATTATATCAGCGCCATAATCAAATGGCCGGGCAAGAAAGCCGGCAGCGCCGAAGGTATTATCCACAATAAGCGGAATACCGTGGTTATGAGCAATTTTCACGATAGATTCAAAGTCAGGAATGGCTAATTTGGGATTAGCGATACTTTCAATATAAAGCGCTTTTGTTTTATCATCGATTAATTTTTCAAAATCATCAGGAGAATCGCCATTAACAAATTTAACATCAATACCCAAACGGGGGAAAGCGACCTTGAATTGGTTATAAGTTCCTCCATAAAGTAGATTTGTCGAAACGATATTTTCTCCAGCCCGGCAAAGCGTTGTAATAGCTAACAATTGTGCAGCCATACCGGAAGCAGTCGCTAATGCGGCAACGCCGCCTTCAAGCGCTGCAATCCTTTTTTCAAAGACGTCGGTTGTGGGATTCATAATTCTTGTATAAATATTACCGAATTTTTCCAAAGCAAAAAGTTGTGCAGCATCATCGGCATTATCAAAAAGATAAGAGCTGGTTTGATAGATAGGCACCGCCCTGGATTTAGTATCGCTATCCGGTTCGTGTCCCGCATGCAATTGTAATGTTTCAAATTTATGTGTTGATTGTGACATAATATCCCCCTGTAATTAATTAATTGTTAATTTTGTTCAAAAAAAAAACCTCTTCAGGAAAGAGTCATGAAGAGGTTAATTTGATTTACCATTTCTTTATCTTTCCCCACTCGGGGCAGGATTTAGCACCTTTTTCATATAGAACGGTTGCTAAGGTTTCACAGGGCCTGGTCCCTCCACCTTTCCGGATAAACTATCGGATATTATTTTCTAAGAACAAATGTGTTTTGAACATACGGAACAATTTCATATTTGTCAAGAAGAGGGTGAAAAAATGTATCATGCCTCACTAAAGGATTGTCATGGAAAAAATCAAGCTGTGAATTTTGGATAAATAATAGAATAAGATTAGCTATTTTAAAATGATTTAAAGAATACGTGTGCCCGGCTGATACATGGTGACCAAAAAATTGAATGAAATTTCGATGTTTAATATTTTATTTACGATTATGTCTTTTACTCAGCTAATAGCGACTTAACATACTTATTTACAATTAGTTAACGCTATCCCCCTTAGAAAAGGGGGCAAGGGGGATGTAACCCTTATAAATTCAAGAAATTTATATA
>JAUVIB010000132.1 GCA_030592985.1 Calditrichaceae bacterium
ATTTCTCACTAAGTGCACAGAGTTCACAGAGAGATAAAAAATACATTAAAACTTCATGTACACCATAATCTCCGGGAGTATCTTGTTTTATTAAAAAAATTGAACTTTCTCACTGTGTTCACTGGGTTTCACAGAGAAATAAAAATACATTAAAACTCCAAGTACACCAGGATATCCGGAAGAGTAATATTCTATTCATTAATCACTTTTATAACATCATCATGCAGCCTGCCGTTTGTAACGATAACACCACGGTTATTAAATAATTTTTTACCTTGCCCAAAATCCAATTCTTTACCATGCATATCACTGACCTTACCTCCTGCTTCTTCTATAATGACCACTCCGGCGGCATGGTCCCAGATATTCTCTTTATAATCAGGACTCTTTGAATTCGGCAATCTTAAATATACGTCCGCTTCCCCCCGTGATAGAACACAATATTTTACCATACTGTCATAACGTACCACCTGTGAACTTTGGCTAAGCGCTTTCATAATCCGGTTTTGCAAATCATGATTTGAATGCCTGGATTCAACGCCTTCTAAAAATCGGAGATTATCCTCTCTTTTTAAAGAAGAAACAAAGAGTTCTTTAGTTTTTTCTTCTTGTAATCCCCGAATAAAAGCGCCGCCGCCTGATATGGCATAAGTTAGACAACCTTGTTTACTATCATATTGCAGATTGGGACAACCGAGCACACCAAGTACCGATTTCCCTTTATAAATTAAAGCCAGCCCGACTGCATATTGCTGTTTACGAATAAATCCCTTTGTGCCATCTACCGGATCAAGTGTCCAAAACAGGTCATCTGGTTGGCCATTACCCATATCAATATATTTTGTAATATCTTCACTATTCCAGGAAGGTAAAAATTCATTAATTTTATGCAAAAGAATGCTATTTTCCTTTTGCTGCAAGAAACCGGAATCCTCTTCTCCCACGATAGGGATTTGGGGGAAATTTTCTTTTAAAGTTTTGCAGACTATGGCTTGTGCTGCAAAATCAGCAATCGTTACCGGACTTCTGTCTTTTTTGATAACGGTATCATTACTAACAAGTTTTTTTTGAATTCGTGAAGTCACTTCGGAAGCAGCCTGCACAGCGGAAATTGCTAAGGAAAGATATTTATCAAATTTCATTTATCACCAATCAGTGTTTTTTAAATATTTTTTCGCCTGCCTTAATTTCTAAAGACAAGCGATTCTCGAGCGGTGGAACAGCGCAACTATAACGATGATTATAGGCACAATAGGGATTATAGGAATAATTAAAATCCACCACATAATAATTTTCAGGATTCTCCTCAATATCTATATAGCGGCCTCCGCCATAAGTTTCCTTTCCTGAGCTTTTATCCCAAAAACCGAGAAAAAAATAAAATTTTGCCCCTTCTTTATGTGGAGGAAATTTCAGGATCATTAGTTTATAGTTTTTACCGTTTTTAAAAAAATTGAAATACCCGAAATTAAAGCATTTCCGTTCTTCACCTTTGGAACCGAGAATAATAATCGTATCCGGATCAGAGAAAAGCTGTATGGGTCCCTCAAAGCGCCAGTTAATATCATAATCGTAATAATTTAATCCTTGAAAACTCTCCTTATCTTCCTCAAGCAGCGGTGACCAGGATTCTTTAAGAAACGTTTCATTTCTCTCTATTAAATAATTTTCAAATACTATTTTTAACGAGTCAGCCTGTTCTTTGGTGTATGTTTTTATTTGGTTACTGTTCTGATTGCAGGAAAAAAGAAGCACCATAAATGATATTATATAAAGAATGTTTTTCACTAGTACTCCAATCTTGTTGACGGAATAAATTTATAAAAATATATGTATAATTCAAACGAACACATCATAATAATTAAACAAATTTCATAAAAAATAAAACGTCTGTTACTTGTAATAATCTAGTTTTAATTCATTTCCATCGAAGATGGCATAACTATTTGATTCAAACCATTCACCGAGGTTGATATAAATATGATTTTCTTTTTCATATTCAAGGGGAATGTGCCTGTGTCCGAGCAGGACATAATCATAACCGCCCGCAAACTGTTCTTCAGCAAATTCTTTATAATCATTTTCATCCTGAAGATTGATATTGCGCGTAAAGTTACGACTTGAACCGGAAACAACGCGGGCAAAAGGAATCCCCAAATCAGGGTGCAGCCAGCGGAATATACGATTGTTAGTTTTATTACGTAAAACACGTTTTAGAAAACGATAACTTTTATCCCGTTTAGCCAAACCATCGCCATGCAGTAAAAAGAATTTTTTACCACCAAGTTCAAAGGTGTATTCATCCTGCCAGGTTTTTATATTCAAATACTCATCAAAAAATTTACCGAGATAAAAATCATGATTCCCTGCGAGATAATGCATTTCCACATTTTTTAAGGTCATCGATTTTAAAATATGAAGAAAGTCGAAATATTTCTTAGGAATAACCTGTTTGTACTCATACCAAAAATCAAACAGATCTCCGACAATATATAAATGGGTAGCATCATTGGAGATTATCCGTAGAAATTCGAGTATTTTTTTTTGTCTTTGTTTCTCTTTGTCAGAATTATCAACACCAATGTGTAAATCTGATATAAAATAAGCCTTAATCAAATGTATCCTTCCTGTTTAGTTCACACGGAAATTAGTAATTAATTAATTTCAATGCAATGATTTGATTTTTGGATTGTTAAAATTGAAACTGCCTCAGGTTTTTCTGATTAATTATTGTTTTTTCTGATCTTAAATACTAAATTGCTCTATATTGTAATGAAAAGGAAAGTCTTAGTATGACAGAAAACGAAATTGGCACTATCATTATAGAAACGTCAATAAATATTCATAAAGAACTTGGTCCTGGACTATTAGAATCTGTTTATGAAACAATACTCTATCACGGTTTAGCAGAAAGAGGCTTAAAAGTACAGAAACAGGTCTCAATTCCAATAAAATTTAACAATATTGAATTTGAAGAAGGATTCCGGGCAGATTTGATTATTGAAAATAAGGTGATCATAGAGTTAAAATCTGTTGAGAGAATAATTAATGTACACAAAAAACAATTACTCACATATCTTAAACTATCAAACCTAAAACTTGGTTATCTAATCAATTTCAATGAAGCCTTATTGATAAACGGCGTCACAAGGATTATCAATGGTAAGTTATAATTGCGCACATTGTGAAGAAAAGTGTATGGTATAAAGGGATTTGAGAACATGGGGTATTAATGTGTTTTTTCTCTTTGTGGGCTGTGTGGACTTTATGTGTTTATATGAACTTCGATAGGATAATTCTCTCACAGAGATCACGGGGTTCACGAAAATTTATTTTTGCTTTTGTCTCTCTATGAGCTTTGAAGACTCTGGAAAACTATATAAACTACGGTAGGATAATTCTCTCTCGGAGATCACGGAGCACACAGAGGTTTATTTTTGCTTTTGTCTCTCTATGAGCTTTGGGGACTTGATGAGAAAAATCATTTAAAGAAAAATATATGATGAAAAAAAAATATGACTTAGCAGTAATTGGCGGCGGAGCGGCAGGGATGATCGCGGCAGGACATGCGGGAGAACTCGGATCGCGTGTTGTTTTACTTGAAAAAAACAGGAATTTGGGAGTAAAACTTGCAATTACCGGAAAAGGCAGATGTAATATTACAAATGCAGAAGAAGATTTGAAAAATCTAATAAATATTTATGGAAAAAATGGTAAATTTCTATATTCCGCTTTAAATAAATTTTCCAACAAAGATGTGGTAGACTTTTTTGAAAACCTTGGACTTAAAACAAAATTAGAAAGAGGCGGGAGAATCTTACCTGCCTCAGATAATGCCAAAGATGTTGTCAGTTCTCTAAAAAAATATTTAAACGAGGGCAATGTAGAGGTTAGATTAAATAGTCCGGTTGAAAAAATAATTACCCATACCAAAAACAATAATGATAAAAAAATAGATAAAATTATTTTAAAAAATGGCGAAGAAATCATTGCAGATAGCTTTCTATTTACAACCGGAGGAAAATCTTATCCCCGCACCGGTTCTACCGGTGACGCATATAAATGGCTTGAAAAAATTGGACATACAGTGGTAGAACCAAAGCCGGCGCTCTCCCCTATTATTGTCAAAGAGAAAATAGTTGAAGAACTTGAAGGTCTGAGTTTAAAAAATGTAGAAATAAGTATATGGGACAATCACAAACTATATTCTAGCTTTGGTGAAGCTCTTTTTACAAATAAGGGTTTAAGCGGACCAATAGTATTGGATTTGAGTAGGAAAATATGCAAAATTAAAACAAAAGATTTAAAAATAAAAATTGATTATAAACCGGCACTTGATTATCCAACTTTAGATAAAAGAATTCTAAGAGATTTTGAAGAACTTAGAAACAGGCAATTCAAAAACAGCTTAGATAAACTGCTACCGAGAAAACTTATCCCTGTTATTATTAATTTATCCGGAATTGATGAAAATAAAAAAGTAAATGAAATAACAAAAATTGAAAGAAAAAAATTAATAAAACTTTTAAAAGAGTTTGAAATGAGTTTTAAAGGTCTTGTTGGTTTCGAAAAAGCGATTGTAACTTCAGGTGGAGTAGACCTAAAAGAAGTTGATCCAAAGACAATGAAGTCAAAAATAATAAATAATCTGTATTTTGCCGGGGAAATTTTAGATATTGACGGCCCGACGGGTGGCTATAATCTGCAAGTAGCATGGAGTACCGGGTATTTGGCTGCTGAAATTTGAACCTATTAATAAAATAATTTGTTTTTATTATTCTCAGCATTTGGGCATGTAAGATTGAAGGTGATAAAATAAAAGACACACCAAACAGTATCATTTTTTTACTAATGATCAGAGTTATTAAGATTATTAGTGTCAAAAGTTCTGTGAAAAAATGAAAAACTAAATTTATGGCATCATTTATAAAAAAACATAGTATTAATTTCCCCTGTGCCTAAGCCGGGCAAGATTAGAAAGGGAGACTCGTGTAAGACTATTTAGAACAATAAGTTAAGTGCAAACGATGAAAACTTTTGACACTACTCAAAATTAGTCAGGGAGAAAACATATGACAATCAAATTATTGAATAGTATATTAGTAACAATGACCAAAAACATCATTTATATGAAAAAATTAAATTTACATTTATTGATTTTTGTGGCGCTGGCTACCACTGTAACCTCTGCTAAGGAGTACCATGTTTCAATAAATGGGAAAGGTTCAAATGATGGTTCTGCCTCAAGCCCATTTAAGACAATTTCGGCAGCTGTTAAAGTTGCCTTCCCCGGCGATGTGATTACGGTTCACGCGGGTACCTATCGGGAATGGATTAATCCGCTACGCGGAGGAGAAAGCAATGAAAAAAGAATCATATATAGAGCTGCTCCCGGTGAAAAAGTTAAGATTAAAGGCTCCGAGATAATAACAGGATGGAAAAAAGTAAAAGAAAACGTATGGAAGGTAACTATTGATAACTCACTATTCGGTGATTACAACCCTTACCAGGATTCAATTTACGGCGATTGGTTTAGTAATCAGGGAAGGATACATCACACTGGAGAGGTGTTTTTGAACGGTAAGTCATTTTATGAAAAAGAGACAATAGAAAAAGTATTCAGACCAATTCCTGATTCTAAAATAAAGGATACAGAAGGTTCCACTTATACGTGGTATTGTGAAAGTGATGCAAAAATCACAACGATTTGGGCAAACTTTCAGAAAGTTAATCCCAATAATGAATTGGTGGAGATAAGTGCAAGAAGAACCTGTATATATCCTGAAAAGCCGGGCATCAATTATATTACAATCAGTGGATTTCATATAAGTCAGGCTGCTACACAATGGGCGCCTCCTACAGCCGAACAGGTTGGAATGATTGCAACCCATTGGAACAAAGGTTGGATAATAGAGAATAATGTGATAAGCAACTCTAAATGTTCCGGAATTACCCTGGGAAAAGATCGCAGTACAGGACATAATGTTTGGTCAGCTGACAAGAGTATTGATGGCTCAATTCATTATATTGAGGTAACTTTCAGAACCTTAAGAAATGACTGGAATAAGGACAATATTGGCTCGCATATTGTGAGGAATAATCGCATATTCAACTGCGAACAAACGGGTATTTGCGGAAGCATGGGTGCTGCGTTTAGTACTATTGAAAACAATCATATTTATAATATCTGGACAAAACGACAATTTACGGGTGCGGAAATAGGAGGGATCAAGTTTCATGCAGCGATTGATGCAATCATAAAGGGAAACCGCATCCACGATTGCGGGCGAGGTTTATGGCTTGACTGGATGACACAGGGTACTCGCATTTCCGGGAATCTTTTTTATAATAATGACAAAGAAGATCTCTTCTTAGAAGTAAATCATGGACCATTTATCGTTGATAATAATATCCTGTTATCACCATCCTGCATTAGAACCCAGTCCCAAGGTGGAGCATATGTACATAATCTTATTAGCGGTTCGGTATATATGTGGGGCGAGTCCAATCGTTTTACACCTTACCACTTACCTCACTCGACTGAGGTTGCAGGACTTTCTACTATCTATTCCGGTGATGACAGATATTATAATAATATTTTTGTCGGTTCCGGGGATAAAACGGACGAAAACAGAAAATTTAAACATGGCTTAGAGGGATATAATAAGGTGAAACTTCCCGTATTTATAAGTGACAATATATACTATAATGGAGCTAAGTCATTTAAAGATGAGAAAAGGTATAGCGAATCTTCTGCATTTAATCCTGAGGTTAAATTAGTGGAAAAAGGAGATAATGTATATTTATATCTTTCGTTGAACCAGCCATTTTACAACCATAAAGCAGAAATGATAACTACCGAACGATTAGGTAAAGCAAAGATTCCTAATGCACTATTCGATAATCCTGACGGTACATCATTGAAAATAGATAAAGACTACTTTGGTGATATTCGTTCCGATAAAAATAATGTTGCAGGTCCTTTCATTAATTTGAAAAAAGGGACGATAAAGTTGAAAGTGTGGTAGTAGAATGTTTTTGTTACAAACTGTATTAAACTATTTAATAATAAGCGGAGATTAAAATGAATATAGCGGGTTATGAAATATTTACCATCGAAGGCGGTTACATAGGATTGGACGGGGGCGCCATGTTCGGCGTTGTTCCTAAAACATTATGGAATAAAAATAATCCGGCCGACGAGGCTAATCGTATTCAGATAGCTTTACGGCTATTGGTTATCCGTAATAATGAGCGGATCATTTTAGTGGATACCGGCGTCGGCCATAAACTTACTGACAAATTGAATAAAATATACGCCGTTGATTATTCCCATTACGAACCGGTGAAAAGCTTGGAAAAAAAAGGAATTATGCCCGAAGACGTCACCGATGTTATCATTACTCATCTCCATTTTGATCATGCCGGTGGAACTACCTGGTATGATGGCGAACAGTTAAAACTTACTTTTCCTAACGCCAAACATTATGTTCAGGGAGAGCAGTGGTATTGGGCTAATAATCCGAGCATAAAAGACCATGCCAGCTATATGCCTGAAAATTTTATGCCCATAAAAAATGCCGGGAATTTAGTCGAATTGGATGGACCGGGAGAACTTTTCCCCGGCATTGAAATGCTGGTAATGTATGGCCATACAGCGGGAATGCAACTGCCTAAAATTTCCGATGATAAGAATACTCTTTTATATTGCGCCGATTTGCTGCCTACGGCCTCTCACTTACCATTACCGTACATCATGGGTTATGATATAAATCCCCTGATCACGCTTGAAGAGAAAAAACGTATCTTACCACAAGC
>JAUVIB010000503.1 GCA_030592985.1 Calditrichaceae bacterium
AGCAGTAAAATGGTCGTTACCGATAAATCATGGAAATCTGATCTTTCTCCTATTATTGAATCAACCCTCTACCATGGCGAAACCTATGATGCCCGTTTAGAGCAGAATGGCTGGAATTCGGCTGGTTTTGATGAAAGTAAATGGGAATCTGTAACTGTATTTCCCAAAGAAAACGCGAAATTGGTTTGCCAGCAGGGACCGTTGCTGCGTATAACCGAAGAGATTAAGCCTGTTAAAATAACATCACCGAAAAAAGATCTATATGTTTTTGATATGGGACAAAATTTTGCCGGTTGGGCCAAACTTAAGGTAAAAGGAGAACAGGGAACAACCGTGCAGATGCGTTTTGCTGAGACGTTAAAAGCGGATGGAAATATTTATACTGAGAATTTAAGGTCTGCAAGAGCAACGGATGTTTATATTCTAAAAGGAGATGGATTAGAGGAGTGGCAGCCCCGTTTTACGTATCACGGATATCGTTATGTTGAAGTAACCGGATATCCCGGAAAACCGGATTTGGATGCGCTTACCGGATTGGTGGCTTATTCAGCGCCGCCGGTTATCGGTTCTTTTTCCTGTTCCAGTGATCTGCTCAATAAAGTGCAGCATAATATTTTCTGGGGATTGGGGAGCAATATGTATTCCGTACCTACGGACTGCCCGCAGCGTGATGAGCGTCTCGGCTGGATGGGAGATGCCCAGGCGTTTGCTCCGACCGCAAGTTATAATATGGATATGTCCCGTTTTTTTAGTAAATGGATGCATGATATTGCCGATGGACAAGACGAACAAGGCGCTGTTCATGATGTGAATCCCGTAATTGTGGTAACTAATCCCGCTAAGCCTGCCTGGGGAGATGCTGTTTATATCATTCCATGGGTTGTGCACAATTTTTATGGTGATAAACGCATAATCAGCGATAATTATACAACCATGAAAAGATGGATTGATTTTATGACAGTCCATAGTAAAAATAATCTTTATGAAACAAGTGGTTACGGCGATTGGGTAGCGGTTGTAAAATCTCCGTCAGAACCAATCGGATCCGCTTATTATTTCTACGGGGCAAAATTGCTCTCAGAAATGGCAGGCTTGCTTGGAAAAACAGACGATCAGAAAGCATATAAACAACTTTCACTAAAGATCGCAGCCGCTTATAATAAAAAGCATTTTGACAAAAAGAATAATTCTTATACCGGCGATACACAGACAGCCAATCTATTACCCTTAGTCTTTGGAATCGTTCCAGCAGATCGTAAGGAAGCAGTTGTGGCTTCCATTGTTGCCAATGTCCATGAGCAAAATGATCATTTAAGCACCGGATTTTTGGGAACAGAATTTATATTGCCGGTCTTAAGCGATTATGGTTTTCATGATTTGGCTTATAAAGTTGCTACACAAAAATCATATCCTTCATGGGGACACATGGTTGAGAAAGGCGCCACGACCATCTGGGAGTTATGGAACGGCGATACAGAAGGACCGGGAATGAATTCACGTAATCACTTTGCTCTTGGTTCCTGTGGTGAATGGTATTACAGTCACCTTGCCGGTATTCGTCCTGATATTAATGCGCCCGGATTTAAGCAAATAGTATTGGCGCCATTACCGGTTGTGGGACTTGATTGGGTAAAAGGGGAAGTAAAAACAGTCAACGGAACGGTTTCCTCACACTGGAAGAGAAATAAAAATACTATTGAGTATAATTTTATTGTTCCCGCTAATACGTCTGCTGTTTTTCATGTACCGTTTATGGGAAAAACGATTAAATCAGCGAGTGAAGGCGGAAAAACAATTTATGCTGATGAATCATTTACCGCGATGCCAGGGATAAATCTGCTCCAAAGTAGTGATGATGAGGTGGAAATTTCTTTGTCAGCCGGTGAATATCATTTTGTAGTTTAGTATGAATAAAACTAAGTATTTGGGGTAAGTTCTGATTATTACTTAGACTTCGAATTTTCAGAGCTGGTGTGGATGTTTATCAGGTTGTCGAGTCCTGAAATATTACGCCAGCACCGAATCTCCAATAATGAAAATACCTTGCATGTTACCTTAATCAGGCTGATATGGGGTAATGGAGACTTAAAAACGGAGTATTGATAACATCCATATCATTATGGTATTCCGTCTTGGTTTGTTTAAACAGGGAATTTTTTATGAAGCATTATGTTTTTTTAGCAATAGTAATTTTTATTTTTTCTTGTTCAAAAAAATCTGTAGTAAATGAAAATATCTATTCACGATATATTAATTCGGACCTGAATTACTTCTTTGATAATGATATTGATGATGATTTATTTATTGGGCTAAAATCTATAGTTAAAGGTGATTATTACGATGCGGAAAAGATAATTAATCAAATAATTCCAAATGTTTCCGATTCTCTAAAAAAGAATCTATATAACGATTTAGCATTTAACTCTTTCTTTCAAAAAAACTGGGCAAAAGGAAATAAGTATTTACAATTATCAGATTCCAGTATAACTAAGAATAACAATCCCTATTTTTTCTTCTCAAATTATCCAGAAGAATCATTCTCAATGCTAAGTGAT
>JAUVIB010000299.1 GCA_030592985.1 Calditrichaceae bacterium
GTGCTTTCTATTTTTTCTTCCTGGTATTCTGACATAATTTCCATACAAATTTATTGTTATTATGTTGATGTATTATCGTTTTTCTACTCTAAGCAAACGACTAAAAATGATTCATGGTTATTCCAAGTCAATGGAATAACAAATGTTTGTAACTCATGAGGGAGTTTAATATCTTTCGCTTCTCCTTCCACAACAACAGGTACGGAAATCATAAAATCGCTGCCATAAGCCTGCCTTACATTTCCGGAGATGGTATTAGCAATTTCACCCACTAAATCTTTGATTTCCTCGGATCCTATATCTTCTGCACCAAGAATTATTTTCCCCAATTCTTCCAACATTGTTTTCCCGGAAGTAAAATATACACTTCCTTTTCTTTTTCCCGATATTCCAATAATACCGGTATATTCCCGGACAATTGGTTCATCACCTTTAATATAAGGGATTCCGGTAGAAGCATCTTCACCTGTTACTTCTTTAAAATAATTCAAAATGCTATCTATAAAAAAATGAAGATCTGTTTCCTTCATAATTGATACTCCTTTTTTAATGTCAAACTATATTAATTTTTCAAAAGTCTCTTTTAACTTTTCTTCCGTAAAAGGTTTTCCCAAAAAGCTCTTTGCTCCAAGCTTAATTGCTTTCAACCCGGTGGCTTTATCGGACATGGCAGTAATAACCATTACCTTAACGGAATTATTAACTTTAATAATTTCTTCCAATACCTGAAGCCCATCCATTTCCGGCATGGTTATATCCAGAGTTACTATATCCGGATTGGTTGTTTTGAAAAGTTCCACTGCTTCCACACCATCTCCAGCTCTTCCAACGACTTCGATATTGTATGAAGTTAACTGTTTCTCAATAACTTTACGTATTATTGAGGAATCATCAACAATCAACACCTTTACTTTATCACTCATTAAATATACCTCCTATTTATATGGCTTAATGGGTTCATTACAATTCAGCTAATTTTTCTCATTAATTGGTAATTCTATTATAAACTCAAAGAAATTATCCCCTGAGGATTCTAATAAAATATCCCCCGAATGCCGCCTGAGTTTCATTTTTATGGTTTCCATATTCATACTACGGTTCCCAAAAATCCCTTTAGAATCCATGCTGTAAAGTTCAGAATTAAAAATTAAATTTGCAAGTTTTTTAAAATTCCAACCTTTTAGGTCTTCTTTACTATACAAGTTAAGTTCAATTGCTTTGTTTTTCAATTCATTGATAGGAATACCACGGCCATCATCCCGGTATTTTACGATAAACTTATTTTTTATTTTTTCTGTTGAAATAAAAATGGTACCGGATTCTTTTTTTTGCAATCCTTTTCTTTCATCCTTCTCTTCAATACTATTTAAAATTGAATATTTAATTAATTCGATAAGGACTTCTTTAATTACAAGCCGAAAGCGATAAGGAATATCCCCTGAATCAAATTGGTCATGAATGAGATCTATCTTTTTCTTTTCTTCTTCGGCTGAACTATTGATATAATTTTCCAAACTCTGGATAAATAGTTTTTTTTCATAATCACGTTTAGGACGAAAATTTTCCTGGATTTTACCAATACGCTTAATAACATCTGTAAGCTCGTTTAATACACCTTTTCCTTCATCAATGTCCATAACCAGAGATAGAAAATCCATACCGCTGATATTGCTCTTATTTTCAATATCCATTATTTTATCTTCAAGCACTTTTGAAAAATTAACAAAGTATTTTAAATCCAATAAGCTGGCATTTCCTTTGATTAAATGGACAGACCTATATACTTTTTTTAAGATTGCGTGATATTCGGATGCATTCCTACTCGACTTAAGGGTATTTTCCATAAAATTGAGTTCGGTTTGAGCGCTTTCGATAAAATCCTGTAATAATTCAGGCTCCACATGTAAAATACTCAGCAGCCAATCCATTTGTCTCTTTTGATTGATCTCTGTCTCTTCAAGTTTATCTTTCAGTTTCTTTTCATCCGTAACATCCACTACGGTTGCAATTAACTCTTCAATATTGCCATTTTCTTCAATAATACGTTTAAATTTAAATGAGTAATAACTTGAATGAGACCATACCCCTAATTTATCACTGAAACTAAACTCCACATCAATTAAAGGATTCAACTGGTTTAGCATATTTTCTTCAACATCTTCCCGAAACATTAACTCAAGATATTCTTTTGTGCTTGATACTGTTTTCGCATCAATTTTATCTTTTAGAAGATTTTGAAAATCATGGTGCTGTAAATCGTCAACATTAAACATATCCTTTAAAGAAGCAGAATATTGCGATCCTATTTCACCGTCGGAATTTAACAAAAACAGACCCTCTTCAACATTTTGAAAAATTATATCGGTCTCTTTTTTTACATCAAGAACTTCAGTGTGCGATTTTTGTAATTTTTCGAAAATGATTTCCATCTCTTTCTTTGCTTCAAGCACTTCATTGTGAGATTCCAGTAAATCTGCTTCTGCTCTTTCCCTTACCTTTATTTCCGCTTGGGCTTTTTCAAATAAACGGGCATTACTAATTGCCGTAGCAATTTGGGTACTTAATGTTTCAACTGCCGAAATGTCCGCTTCAGTGAAAGCATTCTCCTCGATGCTTTGCATATCCACTACACCGAGAACACTGTCTCCGCTGATAACGGGAACTGCTAATTCTGATTTTGTCACTTCTCCGGCTTTTCTAACATAATTCGGATCTTTAGTAACATCTCCCGCAACCTGTATACGGTGTGTTTTTGCCGCTGCCCCAATCATACCTTCATTTTGTTTTATGGAAAGATCAGCAGGAAAAATATTGGCATAGCCCCCCGCAATAGCCCTTAATTTAAAAATATCATCGGCTTCATCATGTAGGAATACCATAACTCCGTAAAACCCAAATGATTCAAGTGCGCTTTTAACAATTTCGTCCAGCAAAGATTCAAGCACCAATTCTCCGCTAATGCGTCTCCCGATTTCATATAAAGATGTAGCTAACTGTGCTCTTCTTTTGAGATTTTGTTGGGCAATAAGTAATTTTTTATTACTTGATTGTAATTCAATCAACCTTTCATCGGCTTGCTTCCTTAAAACCTCTCTTTGTTTTTTAACTCTATTAATTCGTTTATAATAGTATGAATATGCTGACAAAATGAGTAATAGACCTAATAGTACTCTAAACCACCAATAATTCCAGAATGGCGGTTCGATGTGGATTTTAATCGATGCGCCCTGCTCATTCCAGAAACCATCATTATTTGTTCCCCGTACCCTAAAAACATAATCACCGCCATCCAGGTTACTGTAATTTATCTGATTTCGACTACCGATATAATTCCAATCGCTATCAAAACCTTCCAACTTATAAGCATACTCTTTCTTATTATTATTTAAATAATCCAGTATGGCAAATTCAAACGTAATAAAATTTTGTTTATATGACAGCTCTATGGATTCGATATCCTGAAGTGATTTATTAAAACCATGCTCTTTCCCAAATACTTTAAAAGAAGTAATCAATAATGACGGTACATCCTCGCTTAGTTTTATCTTTTCCGGATAAAACTCGTTTAAACCATTAATACCTCCAAAGAACAAATTACCCATATTCCCGGAACTAAAAGCTCCAGGTGTGAATTCAAACCCCTGTAATCCATCGCTTATATCAAAAACCTTTATTTCACCGCTGAGAGGTTCAAAAGAACATATACCTCTATTGGTGCTGATCCACAAGAGCTTCTTATCATCACATATGATCCCGTTTATTACATTATTCGGCAGACCGTCTTCCATGGTGTATCTAATAAAAGTGTTTTCACGAACAATAAATTTATTTAATCCATTATCGGTTCCGATCCATAGAATACCCTCGCTGCCTTCATAAATTGCCTTAACCCGGTTGCTGCTTATGTTATACTTTTTTGTTGCATCCTTCTGATATTGGATAAAGGTTTGATCCTTAGGGTTAAATAGATTTAATCCACCACCATAGGTTCCGACCCATAAATTCCCTTTATAATCCTCATACAAACACTGAACATGGTTATTACTTAAGGAAGATGGGTCTTGATATAAATGCTCATACCGCTGAAACAGTCCTGATTCCGCATCATAACGATTCAATCCTTTATCGGTTCCTACCCATAAAGTTCCGGACGAGTCAACAAGAGTACAATAAATGGTATTACTGCTTATGCTCATATAATTTTCCGGATCATTCTTGAAGTGGCGGAATCTCTCCTTTTTAATATCCAATTGATCCCATCCGCGGTTAGCAGTTCCCACCCATAAACGCCCGCGCTGATCTTCTACTATTGCCGTAACAGTATTTGAACTTAAACCATTGATATCATCCTGTTTACTTTTATATACCTTAAAATGACTACGTTTGGGAGATATCCTGTTTAATCCACCCTGATTAGTTCCAACCCAGACATAATTATCTCTATCACAATATACTGATAAAACATGACTATCTGATAAGCCCTGCTTGTTAGGCTTGGCATCACCATAGGAAATAAATCTCAATTTAGAAATAACATTGACCCCTTTACTGGTTCCAATCCATATTTTACCCTGGTGATCTTCTTTAAAATCCCAAATGGTGTTGCTGCTTATACTATATGGGTCAATCGAATTAAATTTATAAACCTGGAAACTATTATTATCACGGTCAAAAATATTAAGCCCGCCTCCATTGGTACCGATTAGTAAAAGGTTTGATTTTGTTTCATAGATTGTATTGATATTATCAGAGGATAGGGATGCATCGTTTTTTAGATCATGTAAAAAACGCATAAATTTACCATTCTCGGTAATCATTAAGTTTAATCCATGATCTGTCCCAACCCATAAATTTCCTCTTAAATCTTCATAAACTATTTTGATATTATTACTACTTATACTATTCGGGGAATTAGTCTTACGAAAATGGGTAAATGTTTCCGTATCACGATCAAATAAATCCAA